>DASSTH010000374.1:0-17798 GCA_035708025.1 Nakamurella sp.
CGCGCGCGGTTCCCGCCGCTACATCCGCCAGGCGGTCGAGGCGTCGCTGCGCCGGCTGGGCACCGACTGGATCGATCTGTACCAGCTGCACCGCCCCGATCCGGACACGCCGCTGGAGGAGACGCTGGCCGCGCTGGACGAGCTCGTCACCGCCGGCAAGATCCGCTACATCGGGCACTCCAACTTCGCCGGATGGCAGCTCGCGGACGCGGCCTGGACGGCCCAGTCGACCTCGCGCACGCCGTTCATCTCGGCGCAGAACCACTACTCGCTGCTGCACCGCGAGCCGGAGGTGGAACTGGTCCCGGCCGCCGAGGCTTTCGGGGTCGGCATCCTGCCCTTCTACCCGCTGGCGAACGGCCTGCTGACCGGCAAGTACACCCGGGGCAGCGCACCGGCCGGCAGCCGGCTGGACCTGTTCAAGCCGGGGCTGATGGAGACCGCACCCTGGGAGGAGCTGCAGCAGCTGCAGTCCTTCGCCGACGAGCGCGGCATCACCATGGTCCAGCTGGCGTTCGGCTGGTTGCTGGCGCAGCCGCAGGTCACCTCGGTGATCGCCGGCGCCACCACGCCGGAGCAGGTCACCGCCAACGCGGAGGCGGCTCGATCCTGGGTGCCGGACGCCGACGACCTGGCGGCCATCGACGCGATCTTCCCGCCCCCGGTGTGACGGAGACCGAACCCGGTCCCGCGCTCGCCGCCGGGACCGGCGCCACCCGCCGGGCACATGGCCGTGCGGTACTGGCGGTGGCGGTGGTGTTCACCGCCTCCGGGGTGGCGATGGCATCGGCGGTGTCCCGGATGCCGCAGATCAAGCTGCAGGTGCAGGCGACCACCACCGAGTTGGCGTTCGCCCTGGTGTGCGTGGGCATCGGGTCGGTGGTGGCGATGCCGTTCGCCGGCCGGATGGTGCAGCGGTTCTCCACCGCGGGTGTGTGCCGCACCTTCGCGGCGGTCGCGCTGATCGGCTGGTCGCTGGTGCCGCTGGCCCGGTCGGTGCCCGAACTGGCCGCGATCCTGCTGTTCACCGGCGCGGGCGTCGGCGTGTGGGACGTGGCGATGAACGTGCAGGGCAGCATCGTGGAACGGCGCCGCGGGCAGGTGCTGATGCCGCTGTGGCACGGGCTGTTCTCGGTCGGCGGGGTGGTCGGCGCGATCGCCGGGGCGGGCGCCGCCCGGTGGGGGGTGGCGCTCGGCTGGCAGCTGCCCGTGGTGGCCGGGGTGCTGCTGGTGATCGTGCTCGCCGAGTGCGCGCGCTTCCTGCCGAATCCCGCCCCGGACCCGCCGGCCTCATCGGCCTCGCATCCGGCTGTCGCCGACGACGCCCCGGGTGGTGCCCAGCCTGGTGCGGCCGGGGCCGCGGGCTCCGGAACGGCTGCCACGCCGCGTTCCCCGTCACCGGTGCGCAGTTCCATCACCCGCACCGAGGTGCTGCTCGGGCTGATCACCCTGGGCACCGCGCTGGGCGAGGGCGCCGCCAACGACTGGCTGGCGATCGCGCTGGTGGACGGCCGGGGCGCCCCCGCGGCGATCGGCGCCCTGACCTACGCCGGGTTCAACCTCACCATGGCGATCGGCCGGTTCTGCGGCGGGCCGCTGATCGCCCGGTTCGGCCGGGTGCCGGCGCTGCGCGCGGCGGGCCTGATCGCGGCGGGCGGCATCGTGCTGCTGTGCCTGATGCCGGGCGCCGGTATCGCCCTGGTGGCGGCCCTGGCGTGGGGGCTGGGGCTGGCCATCGTGTTCCCCTCCGCGATGTCCGCGGCCGGCGAGGTCCCCGGCCGGGGCGGGCGGGCGATCGCCACGGTGTCGACGATCGGGTACGGCGGCTTCCTGCTGGGGGCGCCGATGATCGGCCTGCTGTCGCACGTGATGCCGCTGCTGCGCGCACTGCTGGCGGTGGCCGCGTTCGCGATCCTGATCGTGGTACTGGCCCCGGCCGCCCGGGAGCGGCACGAAGAGCCGCGCGTGGTCGGCCGCGGCTGAGGTGCATCCGCCTCGATGTTCGCGGGTTCAATACTGCGTTTTGGCGGTCGAGACGGCTCAAAACCCAGTATCAAACCCGCGAAGTCGGGGCCGGAGGAAGGCCGGGCCGGAGGAGGGCGGAGGACCGGGCGCCATTCGGCCGGGCTCAGCCCTGGTGCGGGTAGCCGGACGCGGTCGGTGGCACGAACGTCTCCTTGATCGATCGCGGCGAGGTCCAACGCATCAGGTTGGCCGCCGAGCCGGCCTTGTCGTTCGTCCCGGACGCCCGGGCGCCGCCGAACGGCTGCTGCCCGACGACCGCGCCGGTGGGCTTGTCGTTGATGTAGAAGTTGCCGGCCGCGAACCGCAGGGCCTGCGACGCCCGGGCCACCGCCGCCCGGTCCCCGGCGATGATCGAGCCGGTCAGCGCGTAGGGGGAGGCGCTGTCCACCGTGCTCAGGATCTGCTCGAACTGGCTGTCCGGGTAGACGTGCACGGCCAGGATCGGACCGAAGTACTCGGTGCAGAAGACCTCGTCCAGCGGGTCGGTCCCGGTGAGCACGGTGGGACGTACGAAGTAGCCGGTGGAGTCGTCGTAGCTGCCGCCGGCCAGCACCTGGATGCCGTCGGTGGCGTTGGCCCGGTCGATGGCCTCCTTCAGCCGAGCGAACGCGCGGTCGTCGATCACCGCGCCGGTGAAGTTGGCGAAGTCCTCCACGTCGCCAACCGCCAGCGCCTCGGTCTCCGCCACCAGGGCGTCCCGCAGCCGCGGCCACAGCGATTCCGGCACGTACGCCCGGGAGGCCGCCGAGCACTTCTGGCCGGAGTACTCGAAGGCGCCCCTGACCAGCGCGGTGCGCAGCACGTCGACGTCCGCCGAGGCGTGCGCCAGCACGAAGTCCTTGCCGCCGGTCTCGCCGACGATGCGCGGGTAACCGCGGTACCCCGCGATGTTCGCCCCCACGGTCGCCCACAACTTCTGGAACGTCGCGGTCGAGCCGGTGAAGTGGATGCCGGCCAGCGCCGGGTCGGCCAGCGCCACCTCGGAGATCTCCGGGCCGCGGCCCGGCAGCATGTTGATCACGCCGTCCGGCAGGCCGGCCTCCTGCAGCAGGTCCATGGTCACCGAGGCGGCCAGCTGCTGGGTGGTGGACGGCTTCCACACCACCACGTTGCCCATCAGCGCGGGCGCGGTCGGCAGGTTGCCGGAGATCGCGGTGAAGTTGAACGGCGTGATGGCGTAGACGAAGCCCTCCAGCGGCCGGTGGTCGGTGCGGTTCCAGGTGCCGCGGGCATTGGCGATGGGCTGTTCGGCCAGCACCTGCCGGGCGAAGTGCACGTTGAACCGCCAGAAGTCCGCCAGCTCGCAGGCCGCGTCGATCTCCGCCTGGTAGCAGGTCTTGGACTGGCCCAGCATGGTGGCGGCGTTCATCCGGGCCCGCCACGGGCCGGTCAGCAGGTCGGCGGCCCGCAGCAGCACGGCGGCGCGGTCGTCGAAGCTGAGGTCTCGCCAGGCCGGCGCGGCGGCCAGTGCGGCGTCGATGGCCCGGCGGGTGTCGGCCTGGTCGGCGTGCCCGCTGCTGCCCAGCACCCGGTGGTGGTCGTGCGGGGCGACCACGTCGAACCGGGCTCCGGAGGGATGGTGACGGGATCCGCCGATCACCGCCGACAGCTCACGCGGCTCGCGGAACTCGGCGAGCGCCTCGACCAGGTCGGCCCTTTCGGGACTGCCGGGGGCGTAGGTCAGCACCGGCTCGTTGACCGGGGCCGGCGGGTGGGTGATCGCGTCCATGGGGTGCTCCTTGCTCGACGGGCCGGGTCGCTGGACCGCTCGGCGGTTTCGGTTGTGGGGTCTGGGGCGGGCTTGCTGCCGGGCCGGTTAGCCGCGGGTGGCCAGCGCGCGCAGGAAGAACATCAGGTTCGCCGGCCGCTCGGCCAGCCGGCGGGTGAAGTACCCGTACCAGTCCGAGCCGTAGGGCACGTACACCCGGACGGCGCGGCCCGCGGCGACCAGCCGGCGCTGTTCGTCCGGCCGGATGCCGTAGAGCATCTGGTGCTCGTAGTCGGACGGTCCGCGGCCGGCGTCGACGGCCAGGCGGTGCGCGATGGCGATCAGCCGGGGATCGTGCGAGCCGACCATGGGATACCCGTCACCGGCCATCAGGGTCCGCAGCGCGCGGACGTAGGCCCTGTCCACGGAGGGCCGGTCGGTGTGCGCCACCTCGGCCGGCTCCTGGTACGCCCCCTTGACCAGCCGGACCCGGGATCCGGGCCCGACCAGCCGGGACAGGTCGGACTCGGTGCGCCGCAGCATCGCCTGGATCGCCACCCCGACGTCCGGCTGGTCCCGCCGCAGCTCGGCCAGCGTGCGCAGGGTGGCGTCGACGGTGGTGTGGTCCTCCATGTCCAGGGTGACCCGGGCGCCGACCCGGTACGCCGCCTGCACGATCGTGCGGGCGCCCGCCAGGGCGTACGCCTCGGGGCCCTCGGGCAGGTCGGGCGCGGCGGGCAGGGCGGCCCCGACCGCGGACAGCTTGACGGACACCTCGGCGCCCTGGGCCAGTCCCGCGGCGTCCAGGGCTTGCAGGAGTTGGAGGTAGGCGGTGACGGTGTCATCGGCCTGCGCGCGCTCGACGGTGTGCTCCCCCAGGTGGTCCAGGCTGACCTGCAGGCCCTCGGCGCGCAGCGTGCGCACGGCGGCGACGGCGTCGTCGGTGCTGGTGCCGGCCACGAAGCGGGTGACCACCGATCGGCTGACCGGGAGCCGGGTGAGCAGGTCGCGGACGCCACCGCTGGCGGACGCCGCCAGAATCGGCTTGCGCAGCAGGTACATCCGCACCTCCGGACGTCCGATCGCGGCCCGTGCGCTAATCGGGCGATCGTACGATTAGGCTTCTGGTCGTGAGCGTAGCAGCGGGCGGGCCGCAGGGTGGGGGTGACCCGGCTCGCGGTCGGGCGCAAGCCGCTGGGCCGGGTGCGCCATCAGGTGGCCGGCCCCCGCACCCCGGAGCCGGCGCGGCACCGGTCCGCCGGCGGCAGCCACCCGCGGTGCGGCGGCAGATGATCATCGCCGCAGCCCGGGACGTCATCGCCGAGCGCGGCCTGCACGCCACCACGGTGCGGGACGTGGCCGGCGCCGCGCAGGTGGCGGTGGGCACGGTGACCTACCACTTCTCCGGGATCGCGGAGGTACTGGCGGGCGTGCTGGAGGCGGAGATGGCCGAGTACTCGGCCCCTGTCATGGCGGCCGCCCGCGCCGCCCCGTCCGGGGCGGAGGGCCTGCGAACACTGACCGAGGGGCTGCTGGCCACCGGCGACCGGGCGGTGCAGCACTGGAAGCTGTGGCTGGACTTCTGGGCGCTGGCCGCGCACTACCCGCACTACTCGCAGTGGCAGTCCCGGGTGTATCGCGACCTGCATGCGTTGGTGACGGAACTGCTGCGGCGCGGGCGATCCGACGGGTCGCTGACCGTCACCGATGCTCAGCAGCAGTCGGTGGAGTACGTGGCGATGATGGACGGCCTGGTGGTGCAGGGCTACCTGCCCGGTGCCCGGCTGGACCCGGATCGTGCGCGGGACCTGCTGCATGCCTACGCGGCCAGCACGTTCGCGGCCGGGTCGTCCGCCTCGGGCGTCGACTGATCCCCGGGTTGGGCGCCGAGCAGTACGGCGACGCAGTCGGCGAGACCTGACCGCATCGGCGGATCGCTACCGCCTGGACGACTCCGTCCTTGCGGCGGCCACGGTCAATTCCACGAACCTGATCACCGCATCGACGACGGCATGGGACCGCACCGAGTGGAAGAAGTCGAAGTTGTGCTGGGCCCCGGGGAGTTCCGCGTAGACCACCGGCTGCCGGGACACCGCCCGGATCCCGTCCGCGAACCGGCGAGCCTCCTGGTGCAGCACCAGGGTGTCCAGTGCGCCGTGAATGATCAGGAAAGGCGGGGCGTCCGGGTGGACACGCCCCAGCGGTTCGGTTCCCGGGCCCACGCTTCCGTAGTAGCCGTACAGCCCGATCACACCGCGGACGCCGGCGCCGGTCAGCGCCGCGGTCGAGGCGAGGTTCGCCCCCGCGGACCCTCCCGCGACGATCATGGTGTCCGGATCGCCGCCGTAGTTCTCGACATTGGCCCGAGCCCAGTCCAGGGTGGCCCGGGCATCGGCCAGCTGATCGGCGTAACCGGCCCGGAACAGCCGGCGGTCGGCGCTGATGCAGACCCAGCCCCGAGCGGCCAGCCGGTAGAGCATCGGGCGGGCGCCGAGCATCTTGTTGCCCAGCCGGAAGCTCCCGTGGAAGTAAACGAGCACCGGGGCATTCGCCCGGGAACCCCGACGGGACACGTAGACGTCAAGACGGTGCCGGCGGGCGCTCCCGTACCGCCGGTTACGGACGCGGCGCACGTCCGGCCGCCAGCCGAACATCGGCAGCGTCAGGATCCGCCACCAGGCCGGTCTGGTGTACCGCGGAAGTCCGCCGGGCCCATAGACGGCCCGGAACGCCTCCGACAGGACCGGACGAGCGGATCGCGCACGCACTGCGAGCCGGGCCAGTAACACCACATCCACCGCCGTGCACGCCGCCACCGCCCACCACCACGGCTCGCCGATGTCCGGGTGGATCAGTGTCCCCAGCGTGCCGGCGAGCAGCCACCACAGGCCCACGAACGGCAGTTCGTTGATCCACCACCCCAGGGCGAACTGCAGGTTGAAGGGCGAGGAATGACGAGGCATCGGCGGGCGCAGCGCCATGGCGGCGAACAGGCCAAGGATCAGCGTGGTGTTCAGCGCGCTACTCATGCGCTCACCTCCGAGTCGGCTCGGGTACGGTCGGTTTCACTACGATCGTTGTGCCACACTACTACTGTAGTAGTGCTCTGTCACGGAGGTTTCCATGAGCCGGCGGGACGACATCGCGCAAGCAGCGATGGAGCTGGTCGCCGAGGGCGGTAGCCATGCCCTGACCCATCGGCGAATCGACCGGCGCCTGGGACTGCCAGAGGGCACCACCTCCAACTACGCCCGCACCCGCCGGGATCTGGTTCTGATGGTCATCCAGCGCGTCGCCGACATCGCGCACCTCCGCCCACCGAACGCGGTCCCACCCCGCTCCATCGCGGAGGCCGTCGAGCAGCTCACCGCGGCCTTCGAGGACGTCGTCGCCCGTGCCGTGGACATCCGAGCGCGGATGGCACTGCAGATGGACTCGTGGGCCGACCCGGATCTGCACGCGCTGCTGACCACGCGGTCGCCGGTGCGCGCGACGGTGCTGGATCAGGCCCGCGAGACCCTGCGGCACCTCGATGTGCCGGAGCTGGATCAACGGGCCATTGATCTGATCGGCATCATGAACGGGCTGTTCTACGACCGGCTGATCGGCTATGGCCTGCGCGGCACCCCCGTCGACGCGGCCGGGGTCCTGCGGGCCTGGCTGATCGGCGTGACCGGCTGAGCAAGAGCCCTGCTGTTTGCGCCGGCCGCTACCCGATCCGGACCGGGAACGGTGACGAGCGCACCTCGGTGCGGGTGCCGTCCGGTGGGCCGACGTGGAAGGCGAAGTCCACGCAGCCGAGCCATTCGCCGGGAGGCAGTTGGTAGCCCCACCGGAGCCGGGCGCTGGCCGGCCCGAAGGCGGCCGGCACCTCGACGGAGCCCCCAGCAGGCAACTCGTGGGTCAACGCCATCAGGTTCCTCATGCCGGCCGCGCCGCCGGCAATCAGCCCCGTCTGCGGGTCCAGCACGTGTCCCACGGCGGCATCACCGGTGACGATCAACGCGTCCTGCGCCGAGCAGTTGGACAGGCGGATCGTCACGGTGGTGCTGTCGCGGTCGCGGGGTATCACCACCGGCTCGACCGGCTGGACGCCCAGCCACGTCGGCGGCGCCGGCGCGTGGCCGGCGACCGCAGCATCACCGGAGCACCGGCTGCGCGGGAACGCCAGGAACCCGACCTTCAGGTCTACCAGATCCCCGAACCGCCGATGCAGCGACTCCGCCACATCGGCGCAACCCGAGCGCAGCCAGATCCACACCGGCGCCACGAGTTCGCGGTCCGGGTCGGAGTAGCCGAGCAGTGGAGAGCCGGGGTCGGCGGCCAGCGCCCGCAGCGCCTGGGGCAGCGCGTCGTCCATGGTCACGGTGTTACCACGGCGCGCCACCGGGCCCCCACACACCGTTGCGTCCTGCAGAGTGTGCGCAATGACGCGCACTCTGCAGGACGCAACGAGGGGACGCGGCAAGCGACACCCAGGCGGGTCGCTCAGTGCTTGGCCAGCGCCCCCCGCACCTGGCTGCGCATGTCCTTGACCGACGAGGTGGTCGAGCCGAGCGCGGTACGCACCGACGCCAGGATCTCCCGGACCGTGTCGGCCGCGTTGTCCCACTGCTGTTGGATGCCGGCGTACTCGTCCATCTCGTCGCCGTCCCAGTTGGACTTGACGCTGTTGACGAACCCGCCCAGGTCGGTCAGCGAGGACTCCAGGCCGGAGATCACCGATCCAAGGTCACCGTGCGAGGTCTCGGCCGTCGCCTCGTTGTAGGAGAAGACTCCACCAGTCATGTCCCGTTCCTCTTCCGGAAGTCGTTGGGCTGCACACTGTTTGGCGCTGAAGACGCCGAAAGACACCGTCAGGCGCGGAACTTGGTGCCGTCCCAGTTCGCCGACCCCATGGTCGACTGCAGGTTCTGCGCCTGCTGCGCGTGGAACTGGTCGTACAGGCCGCCGGCGTTGCCGACCCGCCCGCGGATCGACGTCAGCGCCGAGTTCAGGTCCTTCATGGCCGCCTGCCAGGCGGACGTCAGCTGCTGCCACGACCCGAAGGCGGTGCCCTGCCACTGGCCCTGCAGCGGCTCGATCGCCTGGGTGAACGCCGCGGCCTGCGCGTTGAGCGCCGACACCGACGTGTCCAGGTTCGACGCGTGCTTGTTGACCGAGTCCTCGCGCACCGCGAACTTCGGACCCATCACCGACCACCCCATCTCGCATCACCCCGGACTGGACCCTCCACCCCGGGACGCCCCCGACCGGGCGACACCTTCGACGGTAAGGGCGGGAAGGGGCCCGGGACAGTTATCCACAGGAATTTCCGGGCCGAACGCATGGGCAGATGTACCCATCGCTCCGTCACCCAGCCCGAGTCGTGAGGCTCAGGCAGCGCCCGGGCGCTGCGTGGGACTCACAACCCCGAGGGGACGGGGGACAGTAACCGGGTCGCCAACCGCAGGCCGGTGATCACCGACGAGCGGGACATCGCCTCCGGCCGGCGGCGTCGCAGCGCCTCGTCGCGGCGCAGCACCGTCACCGGCCCGCCCTCCGTCAGCGCCGGACCCGGCCGCGCCGCCCGCAGGCCACGGGACACCACGACCAACGACGACGGCCGGTGACGGGGCAGCCCGGGGGCGGTCGCCAGCCAGGCGCGGCCGGCCGCTGCCTGCCGGGAGAGGTCGGCGTCCCCGCGCACCACGAGCAGGAAGTGGTCGGCCAGGTCCAGCACCCCGTGCAGCACCGGGGCACGCGGCCCGACGGGCGTGTCGACCAGTATCAGGTCCGCCCGGAATGCCAGCCGTTCCAGCGCCCGCTCCAGCAGTTGCGGCGCGAAGCCGCCGGGGCCGGGCGGCAGGGAGAGCACCGGCACCGCGGCATCGGGGGTGAGCGCGGCGGTGATCAGGCGGCGGGGCACGCCCCCGGACGCCGCCGCCTCCACCAGCCGCGGCAGCCGGCCCTGCAACACGTCACCACCGAGCAGGGCGGTGACCGTGCGGGCCGCCGCATCGTCGGTGGCGGGCATCGCACCCGGAGCCGACCGTGGTCCGGCGGTGGGGGTGGCGGTATCGATGACCACCACCCGGCGGCCGGAGAACCCCGCCGCCAGCAGCGCCAGCATCGCGGTGACGGTGCTCCGTCCGGCACCCGGGTCCAGACCGACCACCGCGATGGTGCGTGGCTGGACGGGTGCGGCGTGGAATGCCCGCACCGCCGTCCGGAACGCCCGCAGGCGCACACCGACGGCCGGGTCCAGGGCGGACCGGGCCTGCGCCAGCGCCGTCGTCACCCTCGCTCCCCCTGTCCATCGGGCGGTCGATCGAGCGTCGATCGGGGGCCGGAACGCCTGCTCCGCGGCCCCGGCGACCATCCCACGGTAGGGGACCGCTGGCTAGGCTGGGCCGGCGGATCCGAGCGGGGAGGGGGCGCGACCGTGACCCAACTGCGGCACCAACTGGGCGACGGGCTGCCGCTGAACCCGGACGTCGCCCAGCCTCCGTTCCCGGTCTGGATGTCGCTGCCCGCGGCCTGGTCCTTGCTGGACACCAACCCCGGCACCTGGCGCCGCTCCGCGGACGAGTTGATCGACACCACCTTCCGCGGCTCCAAACTGCCGGCCGTGGACCGTAAGACGTTCCTGGGTTTCTTCGAGAGCCTGGTAGCCGACTGCCAGGCCGCGGGGGCCTGCGTCTCGCTGATCACCGTGGGCCGCCGGGAGGGCGGCGGCGCGGCGAGTGCCGGCCTCCACCTGGCGTTCGCCGACGACGGTGCACCGGCGTCGCTGGGCCGGGTGCAGGATATGGTGCCGCGCGCCGGGACCCGCACCGAACTGGAGCTCCCGCTCGGCCCGGCGCTGCTGCAGCGCGAGCGGATGACCATGCTGATCCCGGGCACCGGCACGCTGGCGGCACTGACCAGCCTGCAGATCTTCCTGCCCATCCCGGACACCACCTGGACGGCGGTGCTGGCCAGCGCCAGCGCCTACCCCGAGCTCACCGACCGGCTGGAGACCCTGCTGGTGGAGATCGCCAGGTCGGTCCGGGTGGAGCTGCCGAGCGGTGACGGGAATCCCGGGAAACAGCCGCCCGGCGGTGACGGGGATCCCGAGGCGCAGCCGCCCGGCGGTGACGGGAATCCCGGGGAACGGCCGCCCGGCGGCGACGGGTCGGTCGGACCGCGGATCGAGGACGGCTTCGACGGTCTGGTCACCCGCCGGATCGGACCGCACGAGGAGGGCCGGCACCATGGCTGAGGCCCGGCCCAAGGTGGTGCTGCAGGCACACGCCACGCGCGCGGCGACCGCCATCGCCCTGTTGCTGCACGCAGCGGACCGCGGGCCGCGGGAGATGCGCCGGCCGTTCGGGCCGCTGATCGCCGGGGCCGTGGTCGCCGCCGTCATCCTGATCGCGATCTTCATCGCCGGCCGGCTGGGCAGCGTCACGCACTGAGCGGCGGCTCAGCTCTCCTCGACCGGATGTGCCGGTTCCAGCAGCATGCCCTGCGCCAGCGTGAAGGGCGCCGTCTTCCGGCGCACCGTCACCGATATCGGCTCCAGCAGATGACCGACGTGATCGCCGAACGGGATGCGCTCCAGCACCCGTCCGAGCAGCACCGCGGTCGCCGCGTCCAACACCGGGACGCCGTCCGGGCCGGCGGTCCAGGCGCACCGGGTGAACTTGTCGAGCTCGTCACCGGTGCGGGTGCCGAACAGTTCGGCCAGCCGGTGGTCCTCGGCGTCGATCAGGTGCACCGCCAGGGCCGATGCGCCGGCGGCCACCCGGTAGGTGTGGTTGGCGGTGGACAACGCCACCAGGAAGCGCGGCGGGCGGACGCTCACCTGGCTGGCGAACCCGACCAGGCAGCCCGCGCGCCGGCCGGCCGCGGCCGCCGTCACGATGACCATGGCCCCGCCGGCCTGCTCGACGAAATCACCCAGTGACACGGTCACCCCAACCAGCGCTGCACGGCGGGGATCGCCGCGAACAGCAGGACCAGCAGCGGCACCAGGGCGAGCACCGCCAGCGCGTCCAGCAGGTCCAGCATCCGGCGCATCCGGGCGCGCGGCACCTCCGGAAGCTCGGCCAGCCCGGAGGCCACCAGCACCGCGACCAGCAGGGCCAGCAGCGCCAGGGACAGCAACGGCGCCGGCCGGCCGGTCAGCCCGAGCCAGCCGGACGCGGCCAGCGCGATGGCTGCCGCGGCGAGCACCGCCGTTAGCAGCATCGGCAGCACCTGCCTGGCCCTGGTGAACATCCGCGACCGCACGGCGAAGATCAGCCCGCCGACCGCGGCCAGCACCCGGTTGATCCAGTCCGGCGCTCCGCTCCCCGGCGCCACCGCCAGCACCGCGACCGCCGCCCCGGCCAGCAACGCGCAGCACCAGACCAGCCCGGTCGCGGCGCTCTGCCCCCGCCGCACCGCCTGCTGCACGGTCTGCCGGGGGACCCGTTCACCGTCCTCGTCCAGCCGCATCAGGTTGACCAGCCCGGCCCCGCCCAAGGCGAACTGCCCGGCGAGGCCGACGCCGATCACCGCCAGCAGCAGCACCAGCCCGGCCACCCGGTCCGGCTGCAGCCCGAGCCGCGCGCCGATGGTGGCCACGCCGCCGAGCACCACCGCGGTGACGCCGGCCACCCGCATTCCCGGCCAGCGCCGCACCAGACCGGCGGCCAGTGCGCCGGCGCCGGCCCCCAGGGTGGCCAACGGCACGGCCACGCCGTAGTACTCGCCCTCCGCCGGACCGCCGACCTGCAGGGCCACCACCGCGAGCGCCGGCGCGCAGACCAACGCCGCCGCGGCACCCCCCGGTTCGCGGATCATCGCGCCGACGAGCAACGCCAGGATCGCCGTCACCGCCGCTCCGGCCCATCCCACCGGCGACCCGGCGAACCCGCAGCGCAGCACCGCCACGGCGAGCAGCACCGCCAGCAGCACCCCGATGCCGGACCGCCGCGCCGGACCGGCCCAGGCCGGCGCGAGCTCCGTCACCGCCTCGGCGGCCGCCCCCTCGACGTCGTCCACGAACGGCGGGCGCGCCGCCTGCGCCAGCGGCGTCAGGTGCAGCACCGTGCCGTCCAGCACCCCGGCGTCGTCCAGGCTCCGGTCGCGGGCGATCACGCCGATCTCCGGGGTGGACAGCGCCCACCGCACCGGCGACGGTGCGGACGGCACCGACAGCAGCCGCAACAGGGTGGGCAACTGGGCGGACAGCGGCTCGTCCGCAGGCAGCGACACGTCCACCTGCCGGGCGCCGCCCACCACGGTCACCCGGGTGAAGCGCGTGCCCACGGCCCACCCCCGCCCACTGACTCGAGCACGATCCGCCCGACGACCGCCGTAGTCTAAGGCGGCTCGCCGGCGCGGCAGGGGTGCCGTAGCCCCCGGTCGGGCCGATCTAAGGTGCCCACCGCACCGGAACCGGGAGTTCTCCCGATGCCGGCCCGCCTCCCTCAGAACAACTGTGGTTCTCGTCGATAGATCCATAGGAAGTGGACGAGGAGCACGGACATGGGCATCAACACCGCCATCGAAGCCGAAGTCGCCTACCGCCGCGAGCAGGTCGCCATGCACTACCGGCCGTGGCGCCGGGTGGGCACCGAGCGCCGGTCCTCCCGGGCCGGCAGCGACACCGCGCGCCGCGCGGCCACCTCGGTCGTCACCGTCAGCCGGTGACCGCCCCGGTGGGGCCGGCTGCGCATCGCGCCCGGGTGGGAGATCCCACCCGGGCGCTCTCCATCTCACCGGCCGCGGGCTCGTTGCTCGCCATCTCGCCGGCCGCCGGCTCGTTGCTCGCCGGGTCACCGGTCGCGCTGTCGCGCACCGCTGGCGCACCACCCGCTCGACCTCGGACCGCTGGGGCAGCAACCTCAGGACCACAGACCGCCGGGCCACAAACCGCTGGGGAACTGTCGGTGCCGCGTGCCAGCATGGAGACCGTGGCGCGGCAGACATCACCGATGATCGGTCGGGATCGCGAACTGGCCGCCCTGTGCGACATGGTGGCGGCCGCCGGTCGCGGCGAACCGGGGGTGGCCGTGATCGCCGGGGACGCCGGGGTCGGCAAGAGCCGGCTGGTCGCGGAGTTGTGCACCCGCATGCGCGCAAGCGGCGCGACGGTGCTGGCCGGGCACTGCGTCAACCTCCCGGACGGCGGCCTGCCCTACCTGCCCTTCGTGGACGCCTTCCGCCAGCTGGACACCCCGGCCTGGCACTGGCTGGAGCCGCACCTGCGCGGCGGGGCCGCCGAGACACTGGGCCAGCTGCAGCTGTACGAGGCCGTGGTGGAGCTGCTGTTCGAGCTGTCGGAGCAGTCGCCGGTCTGCCTGGTGGTGGAGGACCTGCACTGGGCCGACCGGCCCTCCCGGGACCTGCTGCGCTACCTGATCGGCCGGTTGGAGCGCGAGCGGCTGGGGCTGGTGCTCACCTATCGCTCGGACGACCTGCACCGCCGGCACCCGTTGCGGCCGTTCCTGGCCGACATCGCCCGGATGCCGGCCGTGCAGCGCATCGGGCTGGAGCCGCTGCCGGCCGCGGCCATCGAGGAGCTGGTCAGCGCCGAGGGACCGGTGGATCCGTGCGTGCTGTCCGACATCGTCGCGCGGGCCGAGGGCAACGCGTTCTTCGCGGAGGAGCTGCTCGAGGCGGGCCGGGCATCCGGGGACGGCGGGTCGCTTCCGGAGGCGTTGCGGGACGTGCTGATCACCCGGCTCGAGCAGTTGGACAGCAGCGCCGCGCGGGTGGTCGGGGTAGCCGCGGTGGCCGGCCGCCGCGTCGGCCACGAGGTGCTGGCGGCGGTGACGGGGCTGCCGGACGCCGAGTTGGACGCGGCACTGCGCGAGGCGGTGGCGCGGCACGTGCTCGAGCCGGACGCCGAGTCCGGCACGTACCAGTTCCGGCACGCGCTGATGCAGGAGGCGGCCTACTCCGACCTGCTGCCCGGCGAGCGGGTGCGGCTGCACCGGGAATACGCGCAGGTGCTGCAGGGGCTGCTGGAGTCGACCCCGGCGGTGGCCGCGGAACTCGCCCACCACGCCGAGGTCAGCCACGACCTGCCGCTGGCGCTCGCCGCGTCGGTGCGCGCCGCCCGGCACGCCCGCGCGGTGCACGCGCCCAGCGAGGCGCAGCGGCACCTGGAGCGCGCCCTGGAGTGGTGGTGCTCGATCCCGGATGCCGCCGAGCGGACGGGGATGTCGGAGTCGGAGCTGTACCGGCAGGCGGCGGAGGCGGCCGGGGCGGCCGGCGACCCGGTGCGGGCGGCCGCCCTGGTGCAGGGCGCGGACGAGCGGCTGGTCGCCGAGATCGGCCCCGACCCGGGGCCGGCCGACCGGGAGCGGCTGGCGGTCATGCGGGCGCACCTGGCGGTCGCCCGGTACTACATCGGGGACATGCGGGACGAGCAGGCCGCCCGGGAGGCCACCGAGCTGATGGAGGGTCTGCCGGTGTCCGCGGCCCGCGCGGAGGTGCGGGCCACCGAGGCGTTCATGATGTTCGTGCACGGCTCCGACGGGGCCGGCGAGTTGGCCGAGCGGGCGCTGGCCGATGCGGTCGCGGTGGGCGCCGACAACGTCCAGGCGGAGGCCCTGGTGACGTTGGCCCGGGTGGCCGAGCGGCGCGGCGACGCCGACACCGCGGCGGCCCACTTCACCCGCGCGCTGGAGCTGGCCCGCTCCTCCGGTGACGTGGCCGCCGAGTTGCGCTGCCTGTTCAACCTGGCGACCAGCCGCTACGACGCGGGCGACCTGCCGGCCACCCTGCACTGGACGCAGCGCAGCATCGAGCGCGCCGCGGCGTCCGGCATGCGGTACTCCGACTACGCCCGGGAGGCTCGCGGGATCGACGTCATCGCGCGGTACGTGTCCGGCGACTGGGACACCAGCCTGCGCGGTGCGGTCCTCGACGCCGACCGCACCCCCGCCAACGCCCGGCCGTTGCTGGAGGCGTTCATCCTGCACATCGCGGTCGGCCGCGGCATGGCCGACGTTCCCGACCGCATCGACCGGCTGCTCCGGATCAACCACCCGGACCCGTTCGCGAACGCGCAACTGGTGATGCTGGCCGGCGGCTGCCAGATCGACCACCTCACCTGGCAGCAGGACTACCAGGGGGCGCAGGCCGCGTACCGCAGGGTCATCGAGGTCCCCGTGCGGCTGTGGGGCGAGCACTATCTGGGGCGGATCTGGCTGGACGCGCTGGCGCTGGCGGCGCTGGCCGAGCGGGCCTCGCTCGCCCGGCTGCGAGGGGACGCCGACTCGGCGCAGGTGCTCTCCGAGCTGGCCTCCGAGGGCGAGGCGCTCGTCGAGGACGCGCGGGGCACGGCCAAGCACGGTGTGCCCCGGGGCGGCCGGCTCGGTGTCGAGGGCGTCGCCTGGCTGGCCCGCGCCGAGGCGGAGTGGTCGCGGCTGCTGGGCGAGAACGACGACACCGTGTGGCGGGCCACGGTCGCCGCCTTCGACTACGGCTACCGCTACGAGGTGGCCCGCAGCCGATGGCGGCTGGCGGAGGTGCTGATTACCCGGGCCGCGAACGGACAGGGCAGCAGCCGTGACGGGGCGGACAGCGCGGACGCCGCCGAGGAGGCGGCCGAATTGCTGCGCTCGGCGTACCAGGACGCGCAGGCCCTGGGTGCCGCGCCGCTGGCCGAGGCGGTCGCGGCGCTGGCGCGGCGGGCCAAGATCACCGGAGTGGGCCGGACCTCCTCGGTGACGCTGTTGACCACCCGCGAGCAGGAGGTGCTGGGGCTGCTGGCCCGCGGCCGCACCAACCGGCAGCTGGGCAAGGAGCTGTTCATCAGCGAGAAGACCGCCAGCGTGCACGTGTCGAACATCCTGGCCAAGCTGGAAGCCGGCAGCCGCGGCGAGGCGGTAGCGATCGCCCGGCAGCGCGGCCTGATCTGACACCCGCCGTAATCTGGACCCCCACGGCGGGGGAGGTGCAGGAGGATGGCGCAGCGGCTGATCCACCGGCCTGCGCGCACCCGCCCACCGGACCCGGATCTGCACCCGGTGGAGCTCATCCCGCCGCCGGCCCTGCCGGACGCCTCCGCCGGGCTGCAGGGCGTCATGCAGATCCTGATGCCGATCATGGGCGGCGCCGGGTCGCTGGTGATGATCGTCGCCAACCGCAACCCGGTCATGCTCATCGCGGGCGGCATGATGCTGGCGGTCACCGTGCTGGGCGCGATCGTCATGTTCATCGCCCAGCGCACCGGCGCCGGCAAGCGGTCCGCCGACCTGCGCCGCCGTTACCTGGAGTACCTGGACGGCATCCGGGCGCAGCTGGGTGCGGCGGCGGCCACCCAGCGGGAGATCGCGCTGCACCACCACCCCGACCCGGACCTACTGGCCGAGGTGGCCCGCGACCCGCTGCGGCTGTGGGAGCGCCGCCCGCACGACCCGGACTTCCTGACCGTCCGCATCGGCACCGGCTCGGCGGCGCTGTGGCAACGGGTGGCGGCCGTCGCCAACCGGGATCCGCTGGCCGAGCCCGACGTGGTGATCGGCGCGGGCGTCCACCGGATCACCGAACGCTCCCGGATGGTCCCCGGCATGCCGGTCGCCCTGCCGGTCTCCGGACGGGTATCGGTGGTCGGGCCGACCGTGCTGGCCCGGCAGACCGTCACCGCCGCGCTGGCCCAGTTGGTCACGCTGCACGGCCCGGAGGAGGTGCGGCTGGTCGCCTGCGCCCCCCGGCGCACGGCGGGCTGGCTGGACTGGCTGAAGTGGATGCCGCACGCCTTGTCCCCCGACGAGGTGGACGGCACCGCGCCGCGCCGGCAGATCGTCGCCGACGCCGAGGAACTGGCCGAGTTGCTGGGCGCCGAGCTGTCCCGCCGCGTGGGCGAGGCCACCCGCGCTTCCCGGCTGGGCCGGGTGGACCCGTCGGTGTTCGGCCCGGCCGTGGTGGTGCTGATCGATGCCAGCGCGGGTCAGCGGATCGACCCGTTCGCCGGCCTGCCCCGGGAGCTGACCCCGGCGCAACTCGGCATGCACACCATCACCCTGGTGCCGGACCAGGCGGCCGAGGGCGAGCACGTCGACGTGCGCGTCACCGTCGCGGCGGCCGATGCGGCGCCTGA
>DASSTH010000375.1:0-13199 GCA_035708025.1 Nakamurella sp.
GCACCGGAGGCGGTCGGTGGGTCCAGGTCACGCAGGAACGCCCGCACTTCCGCCAGATAAGCCGCGGCCTCCGCGAGATGCGGAAAATGCGCGCTGGCTTCGAACACCACCATGCGGGACCCCGGTATCAGGCGCTGGTACGCGGCGGTGGCCTCTGGCGTCGCTTCGTCGAACCGGCCGCAGGTCAGCAAGGTCGGCACGGCGAGTTCCGGCAGGCGATCGCACCGGTCGTAGCCGGACAGCGATCCGGTGACGGTGAACTCGTTCGGGCCCCACATGGTGTGGTAGACCTGTTCGCCCTCCCCGGCGTAGGAGCGTTCGTACGCGTCCGGCCAGGGCTGCATCCGGCAGATGTAACGCCGGCCGTACTCCATCACCGCGGCCCGGTATTCCGGACAACTGGTGAAACCGCGTTCCTCGTGGCTGCGCAGGGTGTGCTGAACATCGTCCGGAAGCATCTTCCGCAACCGCTCCGCGTCTCGTTGCCACATCGGTATCGACAGCGGCGGGCTGGCAAGGATCATGCTCAGCACGCCGGGCGCGCCGGTCAGCGCGTGCTCCACCGCCAGCATGGCTCCCCACGACTGGCCCAACAGGTGCACCTCGGTCAGTCCGAGAGCTGCCCGCACACAGCCCACCTCCCGCTCGAACCGGTCCACGGTCCACAGGGCCCGGTCGTCCGGCCGGTCGGAACGTCCACATCCCAACTGGTCGAAGAACACCACCGGACGTTCGTCACCCAGTTCGGCCAGCGTGTCCAGGTATTCGCAGGTGAAGCCGGGACCACCGTGCAGCACGAGCAACGGTCGACCGGGACCCGAACCGACGGTCCGGCTCCAGACTCGCCCGCCGGGTACTTCGACGTATTGTTCGGACTGCACGGTGGCCCCTTCCACAGTTCCGTACCATGTGCGTAGTGCTGTTTACGTATCGTATATCCGCGCGCCCCGTGTCCAACAATGCTGCCTTCTGGCGCCGTCGCGTCGGACCGAATCACCGATATTGCCGCAGGAGACTGCTTCCGTTGCAACGATCCCGCGACTAGACTGACCGCGAATTTCCCGTTCTGAGGTAGGAGCGCGACAATGCCGCAGCGCACGCGGAAGATCAAACATAAGGATCAGGACAGTGTGGCGGGACCGCCTGCCGAGAACCCGGCCGAGGCAAAGCCGGCGAGCCGTCGGTCGGCTTCCAGCACCCTGCAGCGCAAGATCATCGCCCGAGAGCGCCGAATCCTGGCGAACGCGTTCGAGCGCCTCGAAGAAGATGGAACGACCATCCAGGCAACGGGATTGGTGGTCGCGGCTCGTCGTCGTTTCGTCATCGGCGAGGGCAAGTCGTTCGCCTACGCGACGCTGCTGGCCGGGGATCTGTCCACCGGCCTGTCCCAGGTCACGCTCATCGACGGCGCGATCGTACGGCCGTTGGACATCTTGGCCGATGTCCGCAGCACCGATGTGCTGATCGCCTTCTCCGTGCTGCGCTACCGCCGCTATACCATCGAATTCTCCCGACAGTTCCGTGCCGCCGGTGGCGATGTCGTGGCGATCACCGACAGCCCGGCGGCCCCCATCTGCTCCATCGCGACCGTCAGCATCGTGGTACCTACGGAGAACACACTGGAGGAGGACTCGCCCACCGCGCTGGTGGCGACGATCCATGTGTTGACGGCGCTCACCACGGCGAGCGCCAAGGGCGCACGTCGTCGGCTCGCCAAACGGCAGAAGCTGACTCGTGCCCTGAACATCTATTTCGACGAAGGCTGATCACCACCGATCAACCGCGTGAACCGATCGGTATCGATGTTCCCGCCGGACAGCACCACACCGATCCGGTTGCCGGCCACCCGACCGGCGAGCACGGCGGCCAGACCGACAGCGCCGCTGGGCTCCAGCACGACCTTCAGCCGTTCGAAGGCGAAGCGCATGGCGTCGACGATCTCGTCGTCGTCCACGGTGACCACGTCGTCGAGCAGCCGCCGATTGATGGCGAATGTGAGCTCGCCTGGGGTCTGGGATCGCAGCCCGTCGGCAATTGACAGCGGCACCGGAATGGTGATCCGACGGCCGGCCACCAGCGACCGCCGGGTGTCGTCGCCCGCTGACGGCTCCACGCCGATGATCCGGATACCCCGGCGCAGCGCGGTCGCCGCGACCGCACAGCCCGCGATCAACCCGCCGCCGCTGACCGGTACGGCCAGGACGTCGCAGTCCGGCTCGTCGTGCAGCATCTCCAGCGCCACGGTGCCCTGGCCCGCCATCACCTGCAGGTCCTCGAACGGGGCCACCATGGCCAAACCACGCTGCTCGGCGATTTGAGCGCAGATCTCCGCCCGGTCCTCGGTCATCCTGTCGTAGCAAACGATCTCGGCGCCGTAGCCGCTGATCGCGGCGCGCTTGGCCGGCGCGACGTCGTTGGGGATCACCACGACGGCGGTGGAGCCCAACTGCCGGCAGGCCAGCGCCACCGCCTGCGCGTGGTTTCCCGACGAATAGGCCACGACGCCGCGCTCCAGCTGCCGGGGAGCCAGCTGGGAGATGGCGTTGAAGGCGCCGCGAAACTTGAAAGCGCCCATGCGCTGCAGGTTCTCGCACTTGAGGCGCACGCGGCGACCCACCCGTGCGTCGAGCGTCCGGGAGGTGATCAGCGGCGTCCAGTGCGCCACCCCTGCCAGACGTCGAGCGGCGTCCCGCACATCTTGCAGCCGCAGCGGGCCCGTCATGCCGACGCCGCCGGCATCATGGTGTCGGCCAGGCGGAGGCGCCGGCCGGCCTTGACTCCGGTGAACCGGCCGTTGTCGACGACATGCCGCCCGGAGACGAACACGTCGTGTACTCCGACCGGGTACCGGTCCGGTTGCGCGTAGGTCGCTCTGTCCAGGATGGACTTCGGATCGAAGACCACCACATCCGCCGCATAGCCCGGCCGCAGCAGCCCGACGCCGCCGAGCCGGAACCACTGTGCCGGGAGTCCGGTCATCCGATGGACCGCCTCCTCCATCGAGAACAGGCCGATGTCTCGACCGTAGTGACCCAGTACCCGCGCGAACGTGCCGCGGCCCCGCGGGTGTCCGAGGTGCCCGGTGGTGGCGGAGGCGCTGTCGGATCCGATGCAGGTCGCCGGCGCACCTAGCACCGTGCGCACGTCACTTTCGGCCATCACGAAGCACACCATCCCGGCTCGCAGGCGCTCCTCGCGCAACACATGGACCAGCGCCTCGGCGCCGTCCGTGCCGCGTTGCGCGCCGATGTCGGCCAGTGTCTGGCCGTCGAACCTGCCGTCCGCGGTACTGGTCACCAGGATTCCGGGGTAGCCGCCGCTGTCCAGCACGTGATTGTCCCAATCGCTGCGCGCCAGTACCTCCCGCAGCTCGGCCACCGCACCGTCCCGTGCCAGCCGTTCCAGCAGGGTGGCATCGTCCAGCGCAAACATTTCTGGCGGAAGGCACGCCGCCAGGGTGGTACTGGATGCCTCGTACGGGTAGGCGTCGAACCCGATCTCGATGCCGTCGGCACGCGCGGCGGCGGCGTCCGCGATGGAATCCGTGACGGTGCCCCACTGGCCGACTCCCTTGGCCTTGTGGTGGGAGATCTGCACCCGGACACCACTGCGTCGGCCGATGGCGATGGCCTCCGCGACCGCGGCCCGGCGCCCCCGGCCCTCGGCGCGGATGTGCGAGGAGTAGATGCCCCCGGCCTCCGCCACCACCTCGGCGATCGCGACGAGCTCGTCGGTGTCGGCGAACGAGCCGGGTGGGTAGATCAGACCCGAGGACATGCCGACCGCACCGGCTGCCATGGCCGCCGCGGCGAGTTCGCGAATGGCCACCAGCTCGGCGGGACGCAAGGCGCCAGGGCGCCACCCCGTCACCGCCACGCGCAAGGTGCCGTGGCCGACCAACGGCGCATAGTTGGTGACGTACCCCGATCGGTCCGTGTGCGTCAGCAGGTCGGCGAACGAGTCGCCGCGCCAGTCGGGCGCGGCGAAGATGCGTTCGGTGTATTCGAGCAGCGCCGCGGCATGCTCGACGGAGCGCGGCGCGATGCTCAGTCCGCAGTTGCCCACGACCTCGGAGGTGATTCCCTGCAGCACCTTGGAGCCGTCCGGCACCGCGAGCAGCGGGGCGTCATCACCGTGTGAGTGTGCATCGATCCAACCCGGCGCGACCCACCGGCCGGATACGTCGTGCACCCGGGCGCCGGCCGGCAGCCGGCCGATGTCGCCGACAGCTGTGATGATTCCCCCGGCGATGAGCAGGTCGCCACGCTGCGCCCGCGCCCCGCTGCCGTCCACGATGGTGCCCCCCACCAGGGCGATCACAGTCACTGCGAGACCGACGAGGCCAGCGGCGGGACAGCATCGTCCGCGGGGGCCGGCGTGACGAAATGGCAGGCAGCCAGCGGCAACTCCGACAGCGCGGGAAGCACCCCCGGATCGCGTTCGCGGCACCATGGGGCGCGCGCGTCACCGTGCCGCTGGGAGTACAACGGGCACCGCGGGTGGAACCGGCAGCCGGCCGGTATCGCGGTGGGGTCGGGCGCCTCGCCCTGCAGCAGGGTGAGCGATTCGGCCGATCGGCTGCCGGGCAGGATCGACAGCAGCGCCTTGGTGTACGGGTGTCGTGGCCGCAACAGCACCTCCTCGACGGTGCCCAGCTCCACGATGCGGCCCAGGTACATCACGGCCACGCGGTCGGCGATGTTCCAGGCCAGGCCGAGGTCGTGGCTGACAACCAGGGCGGACAATCCCAGCGAGTCGCGCAACTCGAGCAGCAGGCGCAACACCTCTCCGCGGGCGGAGGCATCCAGCGAGGACACCGGCTCGTCGGCCACCAGTACAGCGGGAGCCAACGCCAGGGCGCCGGCGATCACCACCCGTTGCTGCTGTCCCCCGGACAGTTGGTGCGGATAGCGCGCCAGGAACTGCTCCGGTGGCCGCAATCCCGCCTGGTTCAGCGCAGAGCAGACCCGCTGGTACAGGTCGTCGGTCAGCCCGTGCAGACGGGGCCCCTCGGCAACCAGGTCGTACACGGTGTGCCTCGGATTCAAAGCGCCGGCCGGATCCTGCAGCACCAGTTGCACCGACCTGCGGTGCTGGCGCAACGCCGCCTTGGAGTATCGCAGCGGGGACCCCTTGCGGATCACCTGGCCGGCCTGGGGCTTGACCAGGCCGACCAAGGCGCGGGCCAGCGTGCTCTTTCCGCATCCGGATTCGCCGATCAGCGCGATGATTTCGCCCTCCCGAAGGGCCAGGTTCACCTCGTCCACGGCCCGCGCCGGGGCTGCCGACCGCCCGCCGGCGAACGTGACGCGCAGGTCCTTCACCTCGAGCACGGGTGCCGAGTCGGGCTGGTGCTGTGCTGCTCTCACCCGACTGGGTTCCCTTCGGTGGCGGATTCGGCCGGCTCGCGCGGCACCCCGGTGCCGTCCGGGGCGTCGCGGAACTCCGGCAGTACCCGCAGACACGACGAAAGCCGTTGCGGCCCCGACGGCCACAGTTCGATCTCGTGCGTGGCACACGCCGGCATGGCTACCGGGCAGCGCGGCGCGAACGAGCATCCGGCCGATGCGATGGTGGCATCGGGTGGATCACCGGGCAACCCGTGCGGATTCCGGCGGGCCGCCGGATCGCCGATCTCCGGGAAAGCGTCCAGCAGGGCGCTGCTGTAGGGATGCCGGGGGTCGGAGCGCACGTCCGCGGTCGGGCCCAGCTCGCAGATCGAGCCTGCGTACATCACCGCCAGCCGGTCGCACACCTCGGACAGCACCGAGAGGTCGTGGCTGATCATGATCAACCCGATCGATCGGTTGGCCGCCAGGTCCTTGAGCAGCTGCAGGATCTGGGCCTGCACCATGACGTCCAACGCGGTCGTAGGCTCGTCGGCGATGATCAGATCGGGTCCGCAGGCCAACGCCATCGCGATCATCACCCGCTGCCGCTGGCCGCCCGACAGCTCGTGCGGATAGGCGTTCAGCCGCGCGGCCGGCAATCCGACGTCGTGCAACAGGCTGGACGCCCTGGCCCGCGCGGCCCGCGCGCCGATCTTCTCGTGCAGCAGGATCGGTTCGACGATCTGCTGCGCGATGGTGCGCACCGGGTTCAGCGCCGACATGGCGCCCTGGAAGATCATGGACGCACCCGCCCAGCGGACGGCCCGGACCCGACCCCAGTTCATGGTCAGGATGTCCTCGCCGTGGTAGCGCACCTGGCCGGTGACGGTGGCCACGGCGGGCAGCAGCCGCAGAAAGCTCATCACCAGGGTGGACTTGCCCGAGCCGGACTCGCCCGCGATGCCGAGCGCCTCGCCGGACCGCAGCATGAAGTCCACCCCGCGAACCGCCTTCACGCTGCGGCTTCCGACCCCGTAGGACACCCGCAGGTCGGACACCTCCAGCAGTGGCGGGACGGCTGCGTCGCCGACCTCGGTCGCGGGCGCGATCACCGGAATGCCCCCATCCGCGGGTTGATGATGGTTTCCAGCGCCCGGCCGCAGAGGGTGAATCCGAGCACCACGATGAGGATCGCAACGCCGGGCGGGATCAGGTACCACCACGCCCCGGCCGTCAGTGCACCCTGGCCGAGCGCGCTGTTGAGGATGGATCCCCACGACACGTCCATCGGATTGCCCAGCCCCAGGAATGTCAGGGTGGCGGCGGACAGGATGGAGTCGGCGATCTTGAGCGTGCTGGTGACCAGCACGATGGGCACCACGCTGGGCAGGATGTGGCGGCGCATCACCTGGCCGTCGGTGGCGCCCAACGCCTTGGCGCGTTCGACGAAGGATCGGGCACCGACCGCCAGGGTCTGCGCGCGTACCAGCCTCGCGGTACCGGTCCACGACGTCACCGCGATGGCGACGATGATCGAGGTATTCCCCTGGCCGAGAACCGCGGCCAGCGAGATGGCCAGCGGCAGGCCGGGCAGCGCGATCACCCAGTCGGTGATCTGCATCAACAGCCGCTCGACCCATCCGCCGTAGTGGCCGGCGACGAGCCCGATGGTGGTGCCCACCACTACCGTCAGCGCGGTGGCGATGATGCCGATCACCAGGGACGACCTGGTGCCCCAGAGCACCAGGTCCAGCACCGAGCGCCCCGCCTGGTCGGTGCCCAGCGGGTACCCGGCGGTGGGCGGGTGCAGCGACGGCCCGTCCACCCTGGTGACGTCCAGCGCGGCCGACGGGACGATGAGCGGCGCGAACACCGCGGTCGCGACCACCACGACCAGGACCACCGCACCGAAGACCCCGGTGGGCATGGTGAAGAACTGCATCACCCGGCGGCGGACGCCGGCGAACCGCGCGGGCGGCCTGTTGACGTGGGACGCCGTGACGACCGGCAACGCGTCCGCGGGCCGCTGATCCGTACTCATCCCTTCACCCGCGGATCCAGCACCCGGTAGAGCAGGTCGGCGAGCAGGTTGAACACGATGACGGATCCGCTGAAGATGACGAATGTTCCCTCCAGCAGCGGGAGGTCCGGAATTTTGATGCCGTTGTAGACCAGCAGACCCAGCCCCGGCCAGGAGAAGACGGTCTCGGTGACGATGGCGCCTCCGACCAGCCCGCCGATCTGCAGGAAGATGACGGTGATCGCCGGCAGCATCGCGTTGGGAACGGCGTGCCGTCGCCGGACCTCGGAGTCGCGCAGCCCCTTGGCCCGCGCCGTGGTGAGGTAGGCGTTGCCGAGTTCGTCCACCAGGGACGACCGCATGATCATCAGGTTCTGGGCGAACGTCACCGCCACGAGGGTCAGGCACGGCAACACGAGATGGTGTGCCACGTCCAGGATGTGCGCGATGCCGCTCGGATCGACCGTCGGGTCGGACATGCCGCCGGCCGGGAAGATCCTGGGCAAGGGTCCGACCCCGACACTGAACACGACGAGCAACATCATGCCCAGCCAGAACGTCGGGACCGACCACAACGTCACCGCGGTGCCGGTGAAGAACCTGTCGAATTTGCTACCCGGCTTCCAGCCGCTGCGGACACCGAGCCACAGGCCCAGCAGCACCGAGATCAGGGTGGCGCAGCCCATCAACAACAGCGTCGGACCGATGGCAGAGGCGATCAGGCCGCCCACCGACTGCCGGAACTCCCAGGAGTACCCGAAGTTCCCGGTGAAGGTGTTCCCCAGGAACCGGAAGAAGCGCACGATGATGGGCTGGTCCAGACCGAGGTCCTTGCGAAGATCGGCCATCTGCTGCGCCGTCACCGCCTGAGCCCGGCTCAGGGCTTGCGCCGGGTCCGACGGCACCAGCGAGAAGACGATGAAGCCGATGACCAGGGTGACCAAAAAGCTTTCGATCGCCAGCAACACCCGGCGGAGGAGGTAGCCCCCGCTGATCCGGCGCCCGCGCCTGGCGGGAGGGACGGTGATCGCCCCTCCCGCCAGGGAGGCGTCATCGTTGATCGACGCAGCCAACTGGCCTATTCCTTCGCGTCCGCCGTCGAGCGCTTCCGCAGCACCAGGATGGTGCCGGCGGCACCCACTACGACCACCACCGCGATGATGATGCCGACGATCAGCCACACGTTGGTGGAGGAACTTTCGACCGCGACCGGCTCGGCCGTCCGCCAGTTCAGGAACACGTTCTGCGGCGGGTAGTTTCCGGCGCTGTCCGTGCTACCGATCATGAAGTTCTTCACCTGGTTCGTCGTCACACCGGACAGCCCGTTGGCGTAGAACAGGATCAGGTTGTTGCCGTCGGTGTACAGGATCTGCAGCATCTTGTGGAACGTGTCCATGCGCTGCTGGGCGTCCACCTGGGTGGACTGCAGCGCGAACAGCCGGTCGAACTCCGGATTGCAGTAGAACGAGTCCGTGTTGCCGTTCTGCCCATCGTCGTCCGGCAGGGTGGCGCAGGTCTGGGTGGACAGCAGGTAGGTCGGGTTCGGACCCGATCCCCACCGGTCGAACAGCATGTCCCAGTTGGCCTTGGCCAGGTTCTCGTTCAGCAGCGAGAAGCTCATAGGCTCCAAGCTGATTTCGATGCCGATGTTCTTCATCCAGGGCACGAAGTACTCCGCGACCTGCGCATCCTGCGCGCTGTCGCTGTGGGTTCCCAGCCGGAACGACAACTTCTTGCCGGACTTGGGGTCGGTCCGGATGCCGTCGGCGCCCTTCGGATATCCGGCATCGTCGAGGATCTTGTTCGCCTTATCCGGGTCGAAGGTGATCTTCTCCTCGGGCTGCCAGTCGTCCGTGTACTGCTGTGGCAGGAACGCGCCGCTCGCCACCCCCTGGCCGTCGAGCACCTTCTGCACCAGCGTGTCGCGGTCGATGCCGAGGTTGATGGCCTGGCGGATCGCGGGATCCTTGAGCAGCGGGTTTCCGTCACCGATCGGCTTGCCGCTCTTGGTTGCCGCACCCCGGTTGATCTCGATGGACAGGAACAGGCTACCGAGTACCGAGTAGGTCGTGATGTCCTTGTCGTCCTTCAGCGAAGCACGCTGGGCCGGCGTGACCAAGGCGACGTTGAGCTGGCCACTGCGCAAGGCGGCCACCGCCGCGTCCGGCGTGTTGTACTGCTGGTAGATCAGCTTGTCGTACTTAGGCCCGCCGAGGAAGAAGTCCTTGTTGGCGGTGAGCGTCGCGTACTGGTTGGCCTTGTAGTCGGTGAGCGTCCACGGCCCGTAACCGACGGTGGGCACGACCAAGGTGGAGTCGGCGGCCAGGTCGTTGACATCCTTCTCCCAGATGTGCTGGGGCACGATCGGGATCCCGGGCTGGGCGCCGCCCGCGGCGTTGAGGTACAACATGTCGGCCACGGGCACCTTGGTCTTGATCACCAGAGTGGTGTCGTCGGTGGCTTCGACAGACGCGAATTGGGCGACCAGGGCGCCGTTGGAGGTCGCCGCGGTCTTGTTGGTCATGATCAGGTTGAGGGTCCAGGCCGCATCCTTCGCCGTCAGCGGCTGCCCGTCGCTCCACTTCAGATCCGGGTGGATCTTGAACGTCCAGGTGAGGCCGTCACTGGAGGTGGTCCACGAGTCGGCGAGATAGGGCGCGGGCTTCTGCTTGTCGTTCAGGTAGGTCAGGCTCGGATAGATGTTGGTGATGATCTCCTTGTCGCCCTGGACATAGGAGGTCCATGGGTTGAAGTTGTTCTTGAACGAAGCCCCCTGAACGATCAGCGTCGATGCCGAATCGGCGCTGGCCGCCGGCGCCTGGCCGAACAGCGCCAGCCCACCGACCAACAGCACGCTCACGGCTGCCGCGCCGACCCGCCGGGCCAGCCTGCGACTGGAACCTGCCATCTCCACGTTCTCCTCTCGGCCCGGCCGAACCGGGGTGTTGCCTTCGGCGGTTGGTTCGTGTCAGCGAAACGGGGCGCACCACATCGGGCACCCGCCAGTGATGGCGTCGATGGCTGGCGGATGAGCCGTCGTCCATCCGCTCGTGATCGCCAACGTTGTGCGCGGCGAGCACGGCCGGTCGGGCCACGCGGCCAAGCATGGTGCCGCCCGTAGGGTTTGTCAACCACGGATATGTTCCATATCCGTGCGCCCCGTGTTCGGTCCGCGGGCGTTTCGGAGTACCCAGCTGCCCTGTTCGAAGCGCGGCCGGATCGCCATATCATTGGGATATCTGTGATGCGCTTGCCGATGGAGCCGCTCGTACCACTGGCTCGCAGACCCTGGACAGTTGATCCTTGGGGGTCTACTTTACGATACGTAACGACAACGCGGACGGCGGGGCGGTTGACACCAGTCCGGAGCGCCCCGGTCCGGCGATATCTGGACGGCGCGGCAACCTGGCAACGAAACGGTGGTCGATGGAGATACTCGTGTCCGCGGACATGGAGGGCGCTACCGGGGTCACCTGGAGTTGCGACGTCGAACCGCGCACGGCCGAGTGGCAGCGCTTCCGGGAACTGTTCACCGCGGACGTCAACGCGGTGGCGCTCGGGCTGCTCGACGGCGGCGCAGACGCCGTGCTGATCAACGAGGCACACGCATCGATGCGCAACCTGCTGCTGGAGCAGCTCGACGACCGGGTGCGCCTGTTGACCGGGCGGCACAAGCCGCTGGGCATGATGCAGGGTCTGGACACCGCCGACGGGGTGGCCTTCGTCGGCTATCACGCCGGCGCCGGTGAACCAGGAGTGCTGGCCCACACCTACCTGGCCAACAGCATCACCGGCGTGTGGCTGGACGGTTCGCCGGCCAGCGAGGGCCATCTGAACGCTGCTCTGGCACGGGAATTCGGCGTCCCCGTGGTGCTGGTCACCGGCGACGACCGGACCTGCGCCGACGCCCGGCACTACGCGCCCGGGGCGCGGACCGTCACCGTCAAGACCTCCATCAGTCGCTACGCCGCCATCTGCCTGCCGCCGGCGCGCACGTTCGCCATGCAGCGCGCCGCCGCCGCCGAGGCGGCCCCGCAGGCGCGGCGGACCGCTCCTACCGTCGCGCCGCACCGCGTGGAGATCGAGTTCGACGCGACCCATCTGGCGGACGCGGCGGCCACCGTGCCCACCGTCGAGTTGCTCGCCCATCGCAGGGTCGGCTACGACAGCCCGTCCATGCATCGCGCCATGACCACCTTCCGCGTGGTGAGTTCGATAGTCGGCAGCGCGCGAGAAGGCGCCTACGGCTGAGCTCGGCTCTGTCATCATCCATCGGCGAGAGGAACACATGACCGCACCGGACGTCGTCGAGATCTGCTCGCGGCTACTGGCGATCGACACCAGCAACTACGGCGAGGACGAACGCAGTGGCGAGCGGGCGGCCGCCGAGTTCATCGTGGAACTCCTGCAGCCGGCCGGCTATCGCCCGATCGTCCTGGAGTCGGCGCCCCGCCGCGCGAACGTGGTTGTGCGGGTGCCGGGCCAGGACGGCGCGCTGCCCGGATTCCTGGTGCACGGGCACACCGACGTGGTGCCGGTGGAGCGTGAGACGTGGAGCGTGGACCCGTTCGGCGGCGAGGTGCGCGACGGCTATCTGTGGGGGCGCGGCGCCACCGACATGAAGGACGCCGTCGCGGTGATGCTGCATTGCCTGCTGCGCTGGAGCGCGGAAGGGATCCGGCCGCGTCGGGACATCGTGTTCGCCTTCGTCGCCGACGAGGAGGCGGGCGGCAGCTATGGCGCCCAGTGGCTCGTCGACGAGCATCCGGACCTGTTCGACGGGGTGGGTGGCGCCATCGGGGAGTCGGGCGGGTTCCTGGTTCCGGTGGCCGATCCGAGCGGCACGGTGCATCGGTTCTACCCGATCGCCACGGCGGAACGGGGCACCATGCACCTGGCCGTGACCGCGCACGGGACGGCGGGCCACGGCGCGCAACGGGACGCGGACAGCTCGGTGGCCCGGCTGGTCACCGCGCTGGCGCGGGTCGCCGGGCACCGCTGGCCGGTCGAGGTGCCGGCCACCGTTCAGGAGTTCTTCGACATCATCGGCTCGACGTTGGGCATCGGCTTCGACCTGTCCAGCCGGGAGGGATTCGACGACGCCCTGCTGCGCATCGGCGACCTGGAGGACTGCGTCCGCTCGACCGTGCAGTGTTCCTCGAACCCGACGGTGCTGCGAGCCGGCGAGAAGGTCAATGTCCTTCCCAGCAGCGCTTATGCGCAGATCGACGTGCGAACGCTGCCGGGAACCGAAGCCCGCACCCTGCAGGTGTTGGACGAGTTGCTCGGCGAGGGCATCGATCGCGAGTTCATCGAGAACCGACCCGGCCAGCAGACCACGACCGACACCGAGTGGTACCAGGCGATGAAGTCCAGCATCGAACAGGCCGACCCGCAGGCCGTCGTGATCCCCCGGATGTTGGGCGGCGGGACCGATGCGAAGGCGTTCGGCCGGCTGGGCATCGCCTGCTACGGATTCACGCCGATGACCCAGGACCCCGACGGACGCACCGGCAGCGGGATGCACGGCGTGGACGAGCGGGTGCCGGTGGCGTCGCTGCGCGGCGGCGCCGAGGTGATGTACCGCTTCCTGAGCGCCCTGTGATCGTCCGCAATCGGATCAGACCCAAGGACCACCGACATGACCGCAGAACAGACCGCTGAAGGGACCGCGCACATGACCGCTGCCGACCTTGTACCGCTGGCAGACCACCTGGACGCCATCTGCGCGCGCTTCTCCGGCCGCGTCGGGTACGCGATCAGCAACCTTCGCACCTCCGAGCGGCTCACCCGCGACGCCGACCGCGAGTACCCCACCGCCAGCGCGATCAAGCTGCCGGTCCTGACGG
>DASSTH010000376.1:0-2695 GCA_035708025.1 Nakamurella sp.
GCACGGTGGCTCGCACCGTCGCGCCGTTGACGGTGCAGTCGATGCGGATCTGTTCGTCCTGCTCAGCCACCGCGCACCTCCCGACAGCGGGCCAGCGCCCGGATCATGGCCCGTTCCAGGACGGTGCTGGCCAGCCGCCGGCGGAAGTCCGGGTCCTCGGCCGGCCGCAGCCCCGCGGTCACCGACCTGGCCCAGTCCCGCACCACGGCGTCGGTCGGCAGCCGCCCGAGCAGCTCGGCGGTGTCCACCACCACCGGCGTGTCCGCCACCGCCAGCACCCCGGCCCGGGCCTCCGCGACCCTGCCTGCGGCATCCAACCGCAGCGTCGCCGCCGCGCCGGCCATGGCGAAATCCCCGTGCCGCTGGGCGATCTCGATGAAACCCCAGCCCTCATCGGCCCCCAGCGCCGGCACCCGCACCCAAGTGAGCAGCTCGTCCGGCTCGGCCACCGTGCTGAAGAATCCGGTGCAGAACTCCCGTGCCGGGACGGCGCGCCGGCCGGCGCGGTGTGACTCCAGGTAGATGGTGGCCCCCAGCACAGCCGCCACCAAAGGGATTTCGGCCGCCGGGTCGGCGTGGCACAACGTCCCGCCCAGGGTCCCCCGGTTGCGGATCCCCACGTGCCCGATGTACGTGGCGGCCTCGGCCAGCAGCGGTATCCGCCGCGCGACCACCGGGTCGCGTTCCAGGGTCCGGTGCCGCACCAGCGCGCCCAGCAGCAGCGAGCGGGTGTCGGGGATGATCCGTTCCAGTTCGGGCAGCGCGTTCGCGTCGATCAGGGTCTCGGGCCGAGCCAGGCGCAAATTCATCAGCGGCACCAGGCTCTGGCCGCCCGCCAGCACCTTGGCGTCCTCCTCGTGCTCGAGCCATTCCAGCGCCTGCGTCACGCTGTCCGGGCGGCGGTACCGGAACGCCGCGGCCTTCACGGTCGTCCTCCCGCGGCCAGCCGGGCGACCTGCCCGGGGACGATCGGGGTGGCGGCGACGCCGTCGGTCCGGCAACCCAGCGCATCGTCGATGGCGGCGGCGATCGCCGCGTACACCGGGATGGTCCCGCTCTCCCCGGCTCCGCGTACGCCCAGCGGATTGGCTTCGGTCACCGCCTGCAGGTGCCGCACCAGCACGTCCGGCGTCTCCACCGGCCCGATCAGGGGGTAGTCGGCCAGCGTGGAGACCTCCGGCTGGCCGCTGTCGGCGTACCGCAGCTCCTCCAGCAGCGCCCCGCCCAAGCCCTGCGCCACCCCGCCCTGCACCTGCCCGAGCACCACTGTGGGATTGATCTCCAGGCCGCCCTCGTGGGCCACGCCGTAGCGGAACACCCGGCACAGCCCGGTGTCCGGGTCCACCCCAACGATCACCGAATGGCAGCCCATGGTCCAGGTGACCGTCGTCGGGTGGTAGCGGTGCAGTGCACTGGGCAGTGCCGCGCCCGCCAGGCTGCCGCCCTCGCCCAGCGCCCCCGCCAGGTCGTCCCAGCCGCCGGCCGGTCCGTCCGGGGTGGCGCGGAACAGCCCGGCGTCGAAGGCGATCTCGTGCTTGGCGCACCCCCAGTCCTTCGCGAACAGGTCGCGCGCCTGGTCGACCACATCGCCGGCCGCCAAATGGATGGCCGACCCGGCCACCACCGCCGAGCGGCTGGCGAAGGTGCCGATGCCGTCCGGCACCGCGTCGGTGTCCCCGGTGTGCACGTCGATGCGGTCCGGTGGGACGCCGAGGGCGTCGGCGGCGATCTGCGCCCACACCGTCTCGTGTGACTGGCCGGAACTCGCCGAACCGGCCGTGACGGTGAACCGGCCGTCCGCGGACAGCGAGACGGTGGCGGTCTCGTACGGACCGCGGCCGGTGGCCTCGATGTAGTTGGCCACCCCGTGACCGACCTTGAGATCCGGGTGGCTGCGGGCGAACTCGGCCGCGTCCTGCGGCGGGACCAGGTCCACTGCCGCGTCCTGCACAGCCAGGTAGTCGACGCCGTCGTAGCTGATCGGCACGCCGTCCCGGTACGGGATCGGCCGTGGGTACGGCAGGTCCCGCGCGGTGAGCAGGTTCCGCCGGCGGATGTCGATCGGGGACATGCCCAGCGCCGCCGCCGCGGCGTCCAGGCAACGCTCCAGCGCGAAGCACGCCTCCGGCCGTCCCGCGCCGCGGTACTGCGCCACGATCGTCTTGGTGGTGAACGCCGCCGTGCCGCTGATCTGGACGGCGGGCACCCGGTACGGCCCCAACAGATGGATAGCCGTGTTGGCCAGGATGCCGGCCGTCCACAGGCTCCCGGCCCCCAGGTCGATGACGAAATCGTCCTGCAGCGCGAGGATCTCGCCGTCCGCGGCAACCGCCAGCCGGCAGTGGTGCCGCTGGTCCCGGCCGTGCGCGGCGGAAACCAGGTGCTCGGCGCGGTCCTCGATCCAGGCGACCGCCCGGTCCAGCCGGCGGGCGGCGGCCAGCACCACCGCCTCCTCGGCGTACACGTTCGCCTTGCCGCCGAACCCGCCCCCGACGTCCACCACCCGGACCCGCACCGCGGACTCGTCCAGGCCGTTGGCGCTGCACACCGCCTCCCGGACCCGATGCGGGATCTGGCTGGAGGTCACCATATCGATCCGCCCGCCGGGCTCGGGGCGAGCCAGCACGCCGCGGCACTCCATCGGCATCGCCGCGTGCCGCCCCACCGTGAGGTCGCGCTGCACCACCACGGCGGC
>DASSTH010000377.1:0-11001 GCA_035708025.1 Nakamurella sp.
TCGGTCGGCATCGCGTCGCCAGGAACCAGGCCCTCGGAAAGGATCAGCTGCTTGATGCGGTCCTGCAGGTCCGAGCCGTTCGCCCGGTGCCTAGCGACCGGCGGGCGCCGGGCGGCCGGCCGCGCGGGCCTGGTGAGCTTGGGCGGTGGGGTGCCGGTCGCGGTCCCGGCCGGCACCCGCGACCGGGCACGCCCGTCCTCCGCCATCCGAGCCCCTTTCCGATCGGCGCGGCGGGTCGCCGTCGGCGCCACAGATCAAGCCTTCAGGCGGGCATCATCACACGTCTGACGTCCGCTGTCCAGCATGCTGCAGCCGCGGTCCGACGCGGGAAGTTCGAGGGAGCCAAAATCTGAACGGAATCCGGTTTCCACCTGTTGACATGGCGATGACGGGCGTCGATACTCCCCTCACCGCAGCTCCTTGCAGTCGTCACCGCCGCCCGGCAAACAGCGCCCGGCAACAGAACGAGAGTGAGAGAGTCAGAATGCGAAGCAACCCAAGCCACCGGTCGCGCCGAGCCATCGCGCTGGCCTCCGCGCTGGTGCTGGCCGGCGCCCTGGCCTCCTGCGGCCAGAGCTCGGACAGCCAGCAGTCCACCAGCCAGACCACCGCCGCCAGCCCGGCCGGCCAGACCTCCGGCGGCTCGCCGTCGAGCACCGGATCCGCACCCGCGCTGGGCAACGAGACGCTGCGGATCGCCGAGGGCGCCGAACAGCCCACCCTGGACCCGGCCACCGACATCCAGTACCTCAGCGACGAGCTGGCGGCCATCTACGACACCCTCGTGGTGATGCTGCCGGACGGCACGATCGGGCCCAGCCTGGCCGAATCGTGGACCGCCGACGGCGCGTCGATCACCTTCAAACTGCGCCAGGGCGTGAAGTTCCACGACGGCACGCCGTTCAACGCCGAGGCGGTCAAGGCCGAGCTGGACCGCATCGCGGACCCGGCTACCAAGGCGACCAACTCCAAGAGCGTCCTCGGTCCCTACAAGAGCAGCGAGGTGATCGACGAGAACACCGTCAAGATCACCTGGGACGCCCCGCAGGGCGGTGCGCTGATCAACCTGGCCAACGCCGACCTCAGCATCCCGTCACCGACGGCGGCCAAGGCCGGCACGCTGGATGCGCACCCGGTGGGTACCGGCCCGTACAAGTTCGTCGAGTACGTCAAGGGCGACCACCTCACCGTGGAGCGCAACGACGACTACAGCACCATCCGGCCGGACCTGGCGAACAAGGGCGCGCCGGCCTACGGAAAGATCATCTTCCAATACGTCACCAACTCCTCCACCAGGGCGAACCTGCTGACCACCGGCGGCGTGCAGGTGGGCCAACTGATCGGCGCCGACGCCAAGCGACTGAGCACCGCGGGGAACCTGACGATGTCCACCTTCCCGGGCATCAGCGAGACCTGGATGGTGATCAACGCCCAGAAGATCCCGGACGTCAACGTCCGCAAGGCGATCTCCGCCGCGGTGGACCGGGACGCCATCGTGTCCGCGATCGCCAGCGGCTACGCCGAACTGAACTGGAGCGCCGTCCCGACCATCGTTCCCGGCTACGACAAGAGCGTGGAGTCCTCGGTCCCGCACTACGACGTCGACGCGGCCAAGAAGTTCCTCACCGACGCGGGCTACACCGCCGGCGGTGACGGCGTGGTGACCAAGGACGGCAAGCCGCTGGAGTTCGAGATCCTGGCGCAGGCCGAGGACCCGTGGCCGGCGCTGGCCCAGCTGATCCAGGACCAGCTGTCCCAGGTGGGGATCAAGACCACCATCACCACCCAGGAGTTCGCCACGGTGAAGGAGACCCGGCGCAAGGGCAACCAGGGCATCTACCTCGGCCGGTACGGCATCCTGGATGCCGCGGGCGCCATGACGATCCTGTTCGGCTGCAAGAACGTCCCGTCCGCGGACAACCCGCTGGGCACCAACCTGACGTTCAACTGCAACAAGGACCTGGATGCCGCGCTGGCCAGCGCGTCCACCGAGAGCGACGAGGGCAAGCGCAACGAGTTCCTGTCCACCGCGCAGAAGCTGCTGGCCGAGGACCAGACCAGCTTCGTGCTCTACCAGCCGCAGAGTGTGGTGTTCTCCGCCAAGTCGGTCAAGGGCATCGGCATGCAGCCGGACGGCATCTTGAAGATCAACGATCTGGCGCCGGCCGAATAGCGAGCGCACCCAACCACAATGAAGTTCGTCGGCTTCGTCGCACGGCGGGTACTGAACACGGTGCCCGCCGTGCTGGCCGTCATCGTGATCACCTTCGCGATGATCAGGCTGGTGCCGGGGGATCCGGTGCAGGTGATCGCCGGCATCAGCCTGGATCCGGCGGTGGCCGCCCAGTTGCGCGTGCAACTGGGACTGGACCGGCCGCTGGTGGTGCAGTTCTTCTCCTACTTCGCGGGACTGCTGCACGGCGACCTGGGCACGTCCTACCTGTCCCACCAGCCGGTCAGCCAGATCATCAGCGACCGGTTGCCGTACACGCTCATCCTCACCGGGGCCGGGGTGGGCGCCGGCCTGGTGTTGTCGGTCCCGATCGGCGTGCTGGCCGCGGTGCGGCAGCTGCGCCGCCGGAACTCCGGCGTGGGCTTCACCTTCGCCACCACGGTGCTGGTGGCCACGCCCGACTTCCTGCTCGGCACCCTGCTGGTGGCGGCGTTCGGGGTGTACGTCCAGGTCTTCCCGGTGGCCGGCGCGCAGGGGTTCTCCTCCATCGTGCTGCCCGCGCTGGCGCTGGGCATCCCGCTGGCCGGCATCCAGGCCCGGGTGATCCGGTCCAGCGTGATGGACGCGCTGGACCAGCCGTTCACCAGGACGTTGCGGGCCAGCGGCCTGGGCGAGCGACGCATCCTGTTCCGGCACGTGCTGCCGAACGCCTCCATCCCCGCGATCACCCTGCTCAGCGTGGAGTTCGGGCGACTGCTGGCCGGCGCCTTGATCGTGGAGAACATCTTCGCCTGGCCCGGTCTGGGCACCACCATCTTCGAGTCGATCAGCAACCGGGACCTGCCGGCGGTGCAGGGACAGATCCTGGTCATCGCCCTGCTGATCCTGGCCATCAACCTCATCGTCGACATCGCCTACCGGCTGATCGACCCGCGGATCGGAGCGACATGACCGCCGCCGTCGCTGTGTCGCGGGCGCGCCGGGACGGCACCGCCGCGCGCTTCTTCTCCCACCGGCTGGCCCAGATCGGCCTGGCGCTGCTGCTGCTGGTCGCGCTGCTGACCATCATCGGTCCGCTGGTGTACCCGGCGGATCCGAACCGCACGCACGCGGCCGAGACGCTGCAGGGGCCGTCCGCCAGTTACCCGCTGGGCACCGACGGGCTGGGCCGGGACATCCTGGCCCGGTTGATCCACGCCGGGCTGCTGTCCATCCCGGCCGGCGTGCTGGCCATCGGCATGGGCGCGGTGGCCGGCAGCCTGATCGGGGCGACGGCCGGCTACCTGGGCCGCGCCGTGGACACCGTCACCATGCGCGTCGTCGACGTCATGTTGTCCTTCCCCACCCTGCTCACCGCGATCGTGGTGGTGGCCATCCTCGGCCCCAGCCTGACCAGTGCGGTGATCGCGGTGTCCATCGCGGCGCTCCCCAGCTATGCCCGGGTGGCGCGGGGCGCGGTGCTGCCGCTGCGCAGCGCCGCCTTCATCGAGGCCGCCCGGGTGAGCAACACCTCGCTGCCCCGGATGCTGCGCCGGCACGTCATCCCCAACGTGCTGGACGTGCTGCTGGTGCTGCTGGTGATCGGCATGGGCAACGGCATCATCGTGCTGTCGGCGCTGAGCTTCCTGGGTGTCGGAGTGCAACCGCCGCAAGCGGACTGGGGCGTGATGCTCACCGAGGGCGTGCGGGCCATCTACTCCGCGCCGGTGGCCGCGATCGCGCCGGCGGCCATCCTGATGATCACCATCCTGGCCATCAACTTCATCGGCGAGGGGCTGGGAGCCGCGCTGCGGGTCGACCCGCGCGGCGCCACGCGGAGGTCGCGCGGATGACCGAACCCCTGCTGCAGGTGGACGATCTGACCATCGGCTACCCCGCCGCGGACGGCGTGGTGCAGGCGGTGCGCGGGGCGTCGTTCACCGTCGGGCCCGGCGAGCGCATCGGCATCGTGGGCGAATCGGGCTCGGGCAAGTCGACGCTGGCGCTGGCGCTGATGCGGCTGCTGCCACCGTGGGCCCAGCAACTGTCCGGGACCGTGCGGCTGCTCGGCGAGCCGCTGGAATCCATCGACCGGGACCGGCTGCGCCACCTGCGCGGCGGCGCCGCCGCCATGGTGTTCCAGGACCCCAACACCTCCTTCGACCCGTTGCGCACCATCGGCGATCACCTCGCCGAGGGCCGCAAGGCGCACGGCGGCCGGGGCCGCGACGCCCTCCGATCCCGGGCGGTGCAGGTGCTGCGGGCGGTCGGCATGCCCACCCCGGAGAGCCAGCTGCGTCGCTATCCGCACGAACTGTCCGGCGGGATGCGGCAGCGCAGCCTGATCGCCCTCGGGCTGCAGAACGACCCGCGACTGCTGATCGCGGACGAGCCCACCACGGTGTTGGACGTCACCATCCAGGCGCAGATCCTGGAGCTGCTGCAGTCCATCGCGACCGCGGATGCCGCGAACGGGATGGGACTGGTGCTGGTCTCGCACAACCTGGGGCTGGTCCGGCAACTGTGCACCCGGGTGATCGTGATGTACGGCGGCCGCATCGTCGAGGATGCCCCCGCCGAGGCGGTGTTCGCCGAACCCCGTCACCCCTACGCGCTGGCGCTGCTGGCGGCCACCCCGCGGATCGGTGCCCCCCGCGGCTCCGTCACACCGATCCCCGGTCAGCCGGTGGACGTGGCCGATGCGCCGCCCGGCTGCCCGTTCGAACCCCGGTGCCCGGTACGGCTGAGCCGGTGCGCGACAGAGATGCCGCCGCTGATCGCGGCGGGCCCGATGCGCCGGCTGGCCTGCTGGGCGGACGGCGAGTCCGGGGCGCCGGCCGATCCGGCCACCGTTCCGGCCGCCGCGTCCGCTCCCGTTGCCCCTTCGTCGTCTGGCGCTGTCGACGGTGAGAACGGCGACGGCGGTGACGATCCCGTCGCGGTCGGGCCCGCCTTGGTCGAGGTGCGCGAGGTGTCCAGGACCTTCCGGGTGCCCCGGCCCGGCAGCGCCTTCGGCGGCAAGGCACTGTTGCACGCGGTCAGCGGGGTGGACCTGGAGATCCGGCAGGGCGAGACGGTCGCGCTGGTGGGGGAGTCCGGCTCGGGCAAGTCCACCCTGGCCCGGCTGATACTCGGCCTGCTGCAACCCACCTCGGGCGAGATCCGGGTGGAGGGGGACGACCCGGCCCGTCGGTCCAGCCCGGTGCGGGCTCGGCAGCGCATTCAGGCGGTGTTCCAGGATCCGCATGCCTCGCTCGACCCTCGGCAACGGGTCAGGGAGATCCTGGGGGAGCCGTTGCGTAACGCCGGCGTCGGCGGCGCCGCCCGGCGGGCTCGGATCACCGAACTGCTGGACGAGGTGCGGCTTCCGCAGCACTTCGCCGATCGCCGGCCGCACGAACTGTCCGGCGGTCAGGCGCAGCGGGTGGCGATCGCCCGGGCGCTGGCGGTGATGCCGTCGCTGATCGTGCTGGACGAGCCGACCGCGTCGCTGGACGTGTCCATCCAGACCCACGTCATCTCGCTGCTGCGCGACCTGCAGCAGAGGCACGGCCTCACCTACCTGTTCGTCTCGCACGACCTGGTCGCGGTGCGTGAATTGGCCACCCGGGTGGCCGTGATGTACCTCGGCCGGCTGGTGGAGGTGGCCGGCTGGCGCGAGTTCTTCGAGCGCCCGCTGCATCCCTACGCCGCCGCGCTGATGTCGGCGGTGCCCAAGGTGGACGCCGACCCCGAGCAGGACCGGCGCATCGTGCTGGCCGGTGAACCTCCGTCACCGACCCAGATCCCGGACGGCTGCCCCTTCCATCCGCGGTGCCCGGTGGCACGCGACAGCTGTTCCTCGGTAGTCCCGGAATTGCGGCACGCCGGCGGGCGATCCTTCGCCTGCCACTTCCCCGGCACGCTGGCGGTGTCCGGAGCGCCCACCGACCCGTGGCCGCCGGCCGCCATCTCCGATGCCGACGACTCACCCGCGGAGTCGGCGACGACCCCTGCGGCCCAAGAGGTCCCGGCCGCCGGGACGCTACCGGCGTCACCTTGAAGAGCCACCTGCCACCCAACCTGGAGCGTGATCCCGTGCCGCAGGTCCTGATCTACGACCCTATCGTCACCCTGCCCTGGGACTACGACACCGAGCGGGAGGCGCTGCGCCAGCAGGGTGTGGGCCTGGTGGTCCCGGCCGACGAGTCGGAGATGCTGGCGGCGCTGCCGAACGCCGATGTGGTGGTGGTTTCCGGGCGGATGCGCCCGGAGCATCTGGAACTGGCCCGCAACTGTTGCGGCATCTGCTGCTACAGCGTGGGAATGGATGGCGTGGACGCCGCACTCGCGTCCCGGTTGGGAATCCCCGTCACCAACGTGCCGGACTATTGCACCGAGGACGTGGCCGATCACGCGGTGGCGTTGCTGTTGGCGCTGCAGCGCTGCATCGTGCCGTTCGCGGTCGAGGCGGCGGCCGGCCGATGGTCGGTGCGGGACCGGCCGGAGTTCTACCAGATCCGCCGGCTGCGCGGGCAGACCGTCGGCGTCATCGGGGTCGGACGGATCGGCACCCGGGTCGCCGAGAAGTGTGCCGGCATCGGCATGACACCCATCGGCTACGACCCCGTCCGGACCGAGGGACCGGCCGGCGTGCCGTTGGTGGGGCTGCCGGAGTTGCTGTCCCGCTCCGACGCCATCGTGCTGTGCGCGGCTCTGACCGGGGACAACCGCCGGATCATCGATGCCGCTGCGCTGCAACAGATGCGGCCGCACTGCACGGTGGTGAACGTGGCTCGCGGTGGGCTGGTGGATGAGGCGGCCCTGGCCGACGCCCTGCGGTCCGGCCGGATCCGGGCGGCCGGGCTGGACGTGCGCGACCCGGAACCGCCAGACTCCGCGCGGGATCCGTTGCGGGAGTTGCCGAACGTGGTGCTCACCCAACATGTGGCGGCCACCTCGATGGAGGCCTTCGCGGACATCCGGCGGCTCGCGGCCGGGCAGATCCTCGGCCTGCTGCGGGACGCCGGCCGGCTGGCCGGCGCGGGGGTGCACTGATGCTGGGCGTCGGCGTGGTCGGATCGGGGTTCATGGGCCGGACGTGGGCCCGGGTGGCGGCCGAGCGCACCCCGGGGGCGCGGCTGGCCGCCGTCACCGGCGGGCGGCGGGCCGCCGGGCTCGCCGCGGACTTCGGCGTGCCGGAGCACCCCGACCTGGCGGCGATGCTGACCGACCCCGAGGTGGGGCTGGTGGTGTTGACCACCCCGCCGGCCGGGCACGCCGAGCAGGCCATCGCCGCCGCGGCCGCCGGACGGCACCTGCTGGTGGAAAAGCCCATGGCGAACAGCGTGGCCGAGTGCCGCGCCATGGTGCAGGCCTGTTCGGTCGCCGACGTCCGGCTGGCCGTGGTGTCCCAGCACCGATTCCGGGCCGCGCCGCTGGCGGCTCGAGGCCTGGTGGACGACGGTGCCGTCGGCCGGATCACCATGGTGCGTGCCATCGGACCGGAGGTCGGGTTCTGGGACACCGAGAAGACCCAGGACCAGTGGAAGCTCGATCCGACGCAGCAGACCACCTACGCCTCCTGGGGAGCGCACGCCTGCGACCTGATCCGCTGGTTCGTCGGCGACGAGCCGGATCTGGCGTTCGCGATGTTCGAGCAGTACGGCGACGGGCCGCCGCCGCTGCGCAGTGCGATGGCCAGCTACCACTTCCGGCAGGGGGCGATGGCCCAGGTATGGATGAGCTACGACATCCCCCCGCCCGGGCTCGGATCTGGCCTGCAGCTGCAATTGATCGGCACCGACGGGATCATCGAGTTGGACTCCTACGGCGAGGTGCGGCTGGGTACCGCGCGGGGATGGTCCACGGCGTTCTCCCAGCCGCCGTTCAACTCGCTGGACCCGGCCGACCCGGTGCGCCTCGGGGCGTACGCCGCCGAACTGTCGGACCTGATCGCGGCGATCGACCGGTCGGCGCCCCCGCAGGTCGACGGCCGCGAGGGGCTGGCCACGACCATGATGCTGGAGGCCGCCGAGATCTCGGCACGCACCAGACAGGCGGTGACCTTGCCGCTGGCCTGACGGCCTCGGGTCGCCGGCGTTTCGAGGGTCCCGCGGGTCGGCAGGATTCGTTGCCGGGCCGCTCGCATGGACCATCGCGGGGCCGATCGCCAGGACCGTGGCCGGGCGCTCACCAGGAGGGTGGCCGGCCCGCTCACTGATCCTCGCCGGGCCGTTCGCGAGGATCAACTTTCGGTTGAGCCGGGCATATCGGGCGCAGTATCCCGAAGTTGATCCTCGCCGGCGGAAGTTGATCCTCGCGGAATCGGGGGTCAGGTGCGGGCCGGCTGGATGGTGCCGGTGACGGAGCCCAGGGTGAGGCGCCCGCCCGAGGTCGACGGTGCGCTCGCGGAGATCGTCACGGTGTCACCGTCCTTCAGGAAGGTGCGGGACGAGCCGTCCGCCAACGACACCGGCCGCCGGCCGCCGGCGGTCAACTCGATGAACGAGCCGGCCTGGTCCGGCTCCGGCCCCGAGATCGTGCCCGACGCGTACAGGTCTCCGGTGCGCACGCTCGCCCCGTTGACCGTCAGGTGCGCGAGCATCTGCGCCGGTGTGTAGTACATCGCGGCGGCGTACGGCGGGCGGGAGACAACGGTGCCGTTCCAGGCGACCTCCAGCGAGATGTCCAGTCCCCAGGGCTGTTCCGGGTCGTCGGCGAGGTAATCCAACAGCGGCACCGTCCGGGGCCGCGGCGGAACGCGGGCGGCGGCCAGCGCGGCCAGCGGGGTGATCCACGGGGAGATTGAGGTGCCGAACGATTTGCCCAGGAACGGTCCGAGCGGTACGTATTCCCAGGACTGGATGTCCCGGGCGCTCCAGTCGTTCACCAGCGTCACCCCGAACACCGTGTCCGCGAACGCCGCGGCCGATACCGGCGTGCCGAGCGTCGATCCGGTGCCGACCAGGAACCCGAGCTCGGCCTCGATGTCCAGCCGCACCGACGGGCCGAAGGTGGGGGCATCCGCACCGGGTGCCTTGAGCTGGCCGCGCGGGCGGATGATCGGTGTTCCGGACACCACTACGGTCCCGGAGCGGCCGTGGTAGCCCACCGGCAGGTGCTTCCAATTGGGCAGTAACGGTTCGGAGTCCGGCCGGAACAGCCGGCCCAGCGCCGAGGCGTGGTGGTCGCTGGCGTAGAAGTCGACGTAGTCGCCGATCTGCAGCGGCAGCAGCATGGTGACGTCCTGCACCGGGTGCAGGTGCGGCTCGATCGCGTCGCGGTACTCCGGCTCGGTGAGCACCAGGGTGAGCCAGTCGCGGGCCGACTGCCAGGCGCGCGGGCCCAGCGCCAGGAACGGGGCGATACTGGCCCCCTCCCAGCGGTGCCCCGACTCCATGCCGGCGCGCTCGGCGGCGAGCCCGGCCGCCAGCACGTGGTCGCCGATGCGTACGCCCACCCGCGGCGGCTCGCTGCCGGCCTGGAACACGCCGAACGGCAGGTGATCCACGTCGAAGCCCGACCCCGACGCGCCCGGCACCCAACATCGGGCCGGCGATCCCGTTCCTGTCGTCACCGATGGACTCCCTTCGCCACGCCGCCCCCCGTCCGTGCAGCCTCCCTCGCATCTGTCGCAACGCTCTTGCCGTCGACGCCTCGCTCGCTCCGGCCTCGCTCGCTCCGGCCTCGCTCGCCCCGGCTTCGCTCGCTCACGCCTCGCGCGCTCCGGCCGCTCACGGCAACCTCCCGTGCGGCTCGATCACGCCCAGCGCCGACAGTTCGGCCAGCGGTTCGACCACCCCGCAACACCCGAACGAGGTGAACACCGACCGCACTGCCCGGATCTCCGACGCCGACAACGACACCGCCTCCGCCGCGAGGGCGTCCGGATCGTCGGCCAGCAGCGCGTCCACCACCCGGCGATGCGGGACGCCGTCGACGTCGCCCGCGGACCGGCGCACCGCCCGGATCAGGTTCAGCACGCCGTACTGCACGCTGCCGCCCGGGCCGTGGTTGCCCGTCACCGCATGGTGCAGACCGGCGGTGAACTTCACCGGAACGTGCCGGCCGGTCGCCGCGGCGATCACCGTCGCCAGCACCTCGACCGGGGGCGAGGCCTTGGGCGTCGTGCCCCCGGTGCGGAACTTGCCGCGGACGGCCAGCTCGTCGTTCCGGCGCACGGTGGACAGCGCCACGAGCACCGCATCCGGGTCGGTGCCGTCGAACTCGATCGTCACCGATTGATGCACCGTCACCACCGATTCCAGCGACTCCAGCAGCGGCAACGGGTCCACCTGGCCCGCGGGCAGCGGCACCTCCACCCCGACCACCCGCACGCCGCCCACCCGCGCCAGGCCGCGCAGCGCCGCGGTCAGTTGCTCGATGCCGGGATCCTCGCGGGAGCCGATCAGCACCAGGTCCAGCCGGTCGGCGTCGTCCAGCAGCGGCACCAGCTCCCGGTGCGCGTCCGCCGGCAGCAGGAACGGCCCGACGTACCGGGCCAGCGCCGACCGCCGGAGCCGCCGGTGCGCGGGGACCGCATCCTCCAGGGCCGCCAGCCCGGGCGGGAACACCGCCGCGTCGTCGATCAGTAGATCGATCAGACCGCCGCCCCGAGCGCCGGCATCAGTGGACAATGTGCCCACCTCGGACCGTCTTGCACCGGCACATGTGTGCAATCCGGAGCGCCCCGACCGGCCGCCTTGACATGCTCCAAAGCGTAGCCAATCGTCAGGGATCAAGCAGAACGGGCAGGTCCGCGGCGGCATCACGAAAAGCGGAACCGCATCGAGCAGGGGAGAGACCGGTCATGGCCTACTACCGGCGGGTCGGCGAGGTGCCGCCCAAGCGTCACACCCAGTTCCGCG
>DASSTH010000378.1:0-7302 GCA_035708025.1 Nakamurella sp.
GGGACGGCTCATGGGCACACACCTTCGGGCCAGCATCCCGGGCCCGACCTGACCGGGAAAGGGAAACGCACAGAGCATAAACCGCGGCCTGCGGGCACAGATGTGCGATACAGCCTGTGGTGCAACGCTTACTAACCGTCACCCTGCGTCGGTCGCACCCGGCACCGCGACCGGGCGGCCTCGGGTTGGCCGTCGGTGTGCCGGGGTGGGCGGGATCGGTCAGCGGGTCGCCTCGGCCATCGAGGCCGGCAGCCGGCCGGGGGAGAAGGCGACGATGCCGGCGGGCACCATCCACGGATGCGCCTCGGTCCGATACCGGCCGGCACGCACCGCGGGGTCGGACTCAGTGAGGGTCCGGACCCGATCGACGTCGCCACGGTAGATGCCGAATCCCCGCAGGTTCCGGTCCGGTGCACCGAGAACCGGCCCGGCGGCGAGGAGTTCGCCGCGTTCGTGCAGCAACGACAGGTGCGCCATGTGCGCGTCCTGCAGGGCGCTCTCTTGCTCCTCGGTCAACACCGGTGCATCATCCCGCAATAACAGCAGGGTGAGGGTGTAGCGGTTGGTGTGCATGGGTTCTCCCGATCGGTCGGGGCTCACCGTGTCGCGCGGCGGGCCAGTTCGGTGACGATGTCCTGGTGGTTCAGGTAGACCACGATGCGCCAGGCACCGTCCACCAGGCGCACCAGGAAGGTCGACCGCAGGGTGAGCGGTTCGGCGTTCGGATCATCGAATTCGGCCGCCCACTCGGTGTCGGCCAACTGGTGCAGCGCATCGAGGGGGCGCACATCCAGGTGCTGCAATCGGGTGCCGCGGATGCCGGCCGCCGCGAATAGGGTCTGGCGCTGCGGCAGCGCCGCGGACAGTTGGTCCCGGGTGACGACCATCGCCCGGGCCGGATCGAGGTTCAGGAACTGCTCCGCGAACATGTCCGCGGATCCGGCGCTCGAACCAGATTCCAGCCGGCCGAAGACGGAGCGCAGATCCGGCGGCGATCCTTCAGGTGATTCCACGGTGGGCTCCCCATCGGTAGGCTCCGGTGCGGACAGTCTAAACAGTATCTGTCGCGACAGACAATAGGGAGTTGGGATGCCGAGCGCTTCGGTGCAGGTCTCCTCCGCGGTCCTGCGGCTGGCCCGGGACCTGCGGACCACGCTTGACCAGCGGTTCGCCCCGCTCGGGCTGACCTCGCAGCAGGCGGGACTGCTCATCCACGTATTCACCGGCCAGGCCGCGGCGAAGGGGCTCGCCGAGCTCCTCGGCACCGACTCGGCCGGCATGACCCGGCTGCTGGACCGGTTGCAGGCCAAGGGGTATCTGGTCCGTTCGCCGGACCGGTCCGACCGGCGTGCGGTCCTGGTCGAACTGACCGATGTCGGTGTGGAGCTGATACCGCAGCTTCCCGGCATCTTCGAGCAGGCCGCCGCCGACCTGTTGCGGGGCATGGATCCCGACCACGTCGGGGTGGTGGTGGAGGCGATGCTGGCGAATCTGCAATCACCGGCACCGCGGCCACCGCAGGAGGCTGCCGGAGGCCGGCCCCGGCGGAGGACGCCGGCCGGGGGCGGATGACCCGCCCGTCCGCGGCACCCAGGGCGCCGCGCTTCGAATCGCACGAGCCACCGTTCCGATCAATGTGCAACTAGGGGTTGCACGTCCGCCGTGGTGGGCTTAACCTGCAACTTATGGTTGCTATTAAGGAGGCAGGTATGGAAGTCGGAGCCATCGAGCGGTCGATCTTCATCGAGGCGGCGCCCGAGGTGGTCTACGAGGTGGTGAGCGACCCGGAGCACCTGACGCGGTGGTACGTCGACGAGGCGGACTGCCGGCCGGAACCGGGCAGCGCCGGCCACTTCGCCTTCGGCGGGCCGGACCGGCGGGTCGCGGTTCCCGTCACGGTGGTGGAGGCGGTGCCCGGAGTCCGGTTCAGGTTCCGCTGGATGGCCCCGCCCGCTCCGGAGATTCCGCCGGTAGGTGCGGTGCTGACCGCGGAGAACTCGCTGCTGGTGACGTTCGATCTGATGCCGCAAAACGGTGGCACCCTGCTGCGGGTGACCGAGGTCGGGCTGCGCGAGATCGGTTGGGAGGCCGCGCTGCTGGAGCACTACGTGAACGACCACTCCGAGGGCTGGGCGGCCTTGCTAGGCCGGCTGGAGAGGTACGTCGGTCAGCTCGCGACGCGATGAGCGGGATGGCCGGCATCGACGACGAGTTGTGGGCCGCCATCGGCGATCCGACCCGGCTGCGGGTGCTGGACCTGCTGATCACCGCGGGCACCGGCACGGCGAGCAGCTTGAGCCGTGCGCTTCCGGTGACCCGCCAGGCCGTCGCCAAGCATCTGGCGGTGCTGGAACGCACCGGCCTGGTGCACGCCGAACCGGCCGGCCGGGAGGTGCGGTACCAGGTCGACCCCGACCAGTTCGCCCGTGCCTGCGCGCAGGTCTCCCAGGTCAGCCGCGCCTGGGACGGTCGACTGCGTCGCATCAAGGCGATCGCCGAGGCGATCCAGCGGTCCCGGCGGCCGGACGCCGGATCCTCACCGGGATCCTGATATTGCGAAGGAGATTCAGATGAAGGAGTTCATGCTGCTGTACCGGCTTCCCGCGGACCACGTGAACGACGAGGCCGACGAGGCCGCGTGGAACGCCTGGCTCACCGGCTTGGGCGACGCCCTGCTGGATGTGGGCCGGCCTATCACCGACTCGGCGACGATCGGCGGTGCCGGCCCGGCGCTGCGGCTGGCCGGGTTCAGCACCATCGCGGCGGCGGACCTGCGCGACGCGCAGCGGATGGCCGTGGGTTGCCCGGCAATGACCGGCGGCGGCACCGTGGAGGTCGGCGCGCTGGTCCCGATGCCGGAGGGCCACGGTCCCCAGTAGCGGTGGCCGCCCGTGCTGAGGTGAGGTCCGAGCAGGCCCGGCTCACCGCCGGGCGGCGTGGGAGGTGCCGTACCACAGCGGCGCCCGCCCGAGCAGGACCGTCACCGGGCTCGGCGTCGTCGGCGGGCCAGCAGCAGCACGATGGGAATCGGCAGGCCGAGCGCGATCAGGACGATCGGCAGGCCCAGGGACCGGCTGTAGGCGGTGTCGCCGCGGACCGTCGCGTCCACCGTGCGGCCGACGTCGAAGGCCCCGTCACCGCCGTCGAAGTTGCCCACCACGATGCGCCCGTCGACCGACCACTGCGCCACGCAGGACTGGGTCGCCCGCGGCGCGTACCTCGACCAGTTCGCGGAGGTCTCGCAGGACAGCACGGTGGCCCGCACCGGGGTGCCCACCGCGCGCTGGTACAGCAGCCAACCGCCGCCGCCCAGGCAGGCAGCCGGGATCGCCAGCACCAGGATCCAGACCAGTACCGTGCTGATGACCGGCGGCCTGGCCACGAGGCGGGCCGGCCGTCGCTGCACCGCCCGCTGCACCAGCAGCGGAACACCCCGGTCGCGCCACCAGCCGACGTCCACCATCCCGGAGGACATGCCGCCGTGCGCGAACTCGCCGCGCTGCACCGCCTGCCCGTCGCCGGACTCCACGTCGATGCCGGCCACCCGGCGCAGCCCCGCGCTGAACGCCGCCCGCACCTCGGCGGGATCCGCGGGCGTCGGCTGCCCACCGACGGCGGTGCGCAGCGCCTCCCACACGTGCGGATCGCCGCGCAGTCCCCATTGCCGGTGCACGACGTCGAACCCGTCGGCCAGCAGCCCGGCGCCCGGCAGGTCGGTGCGATGACCACACCGCGCGCAGCGCAGCACGCCCGGAGCATCCGGGACGGCCTGCATGGGCGTGCGGTCCCGTCCGCAGTAGTAGGCCGCCATGCCGGAACCGTCGACCGCGTCCATGATCGAAATCCTGCTATGGATGAGCTCGGGGCGTCCGCCCATTCCCGGGAAGCGTTTCGCCAACTGCCGCCGGCCGCGACCGGGCAGTCTTGACTAACTCCAGTTTTGTCGCGAGACTGCTCGGGTGGCGGCCGAGGTACAGCAGTTGGTCCGCGCCGCCGGCCTGCGGGCGACGCGTCCGCGGCTGGCCGTGCTGTCCGCGGTGAACCGGCACCCGCACGCCGATACCGAAACGATCATCGGGGCGGTGCGCCGCGAGCTGCCCACCGTCTCCCACCAGGCGGTGTACGACTGCCTTCGCGCCCTGACCGACGCCGGGTTGCTGCGCCGCATCCAGCCCGCCGGGTCGGTTGCCCGCTACGAGGCACGGGTCGGCGACAATCACCACCACGTGGTGTGCCGGTCCTGCGGGGCCATCCAGGACGTGGACTGCGCCGTCGGCGAGGCTCCCTGCCTGACCGCCTCCGATCCGCACGGTTACCGGATCGACGAGGCGGAGGTCGTCTACTGGGGCCTGTGCGACGACTGCGCGGCGACCGGCACCACCTGACCCCACCGATCGAGAGGAGAACGAGGCATGTCCGACAGCCACGACGCCGTTCTGAGCGAGGTCAACGAATCCGAGCAGCAATGCCCGGTCATCCACGAACGCGCACCCCATCCCACCGAGGGCGGCGGGGTGCACGGATGGTGGCCGAACCGGCTGAACGTCAAGATGCTGGCGGTGAACTCGCCGGTGACGAACCCGCTCGGAGCGGAGTTCGACTACGCCGAGGCGTTCTCCGCCCTGGACCTTCCGGCGGTCAAGCGGGACATCGCGGAGGTGCTCACCACGCCGCAGCCCTGGTGGCCACCGGACTTCGGCCACTACGGCCCGTTGATGGTGCGGATGGCCTGGCACGCCGCCGGCACCTACCGCATCGAGGACGGCCGGGGCGGCGCCGGCTCCGGCCAGCAGCGGTTCGCGCCGCTGAACAGCTGGCCGGACAACGTCCTGCTGGACCGGGCCCGCCGGATCCTGTGGCCGGTGAAGAAGAAGTACGGCCGCAGCCTGTCCTGGGGCGACCTGATGGTGCTGACCGGCAACGTCGCACTGGAATCCATGGGATTTCAGACGTTCGGCTTCGGCGGCGGCCGGCGGGACGCCTGGGAGAGTGACGAGAACGTCTACTGGGGCCCGGAACGCAGCTGGCTGGGCGACGAGCGCCACTCCGGCGAACGGCAGCTCGCCAAGCCCTACGCGGCCACCCAGATGGGCCTGATCTACGTCAACCCGGAGGGTCCCAACGGCACCCCGGACCCGCTGGCGGCGGCGATCGACATCCGGGAGACCTTCGGCCGGATGGCGATGAACGACGAGGAGACGGTGGCGCTGATCGCCGGCGGGCACACCTTCGGCAAGACGCACGGCGCCGCCGACCCGCAGAAGTTCGTCGGCCCGGAGCCGGAAGGTGCCCCGCTGCAGGAGCAGGGCCTGGGATGGAAGGGCTCCTACGGCAGCGGCAAGGGCCGCGACGCCATCGGCAGCGGCCTGGAGGTCACCTGGACCCCCACGCCCACCCAGTGGGACAACAGCTTCTTCGAGATCCTGTTCGGCTACGAGTGGGAACTGACCAAGAGCCCGGCCGGGGCGTACCAATGGGTGGCCAAGGACGGCGCCGGTGCCAACACCTTCCCCGACCCGGAGGACGGCACGCCGAACCGGCCGCCGACCATGCTCACCACCGACCTGTCGCTGCGGTACGACGCCATCTACGGGCCGATCTCGAGGCGCTTCCTGGAGCACCCTGACCAGTTCGCGGACGCCTTCGCCCGCGCCTGGTACAAGTTGACGCACCGCGACATGGGGCCCATCACACGCTATCTCGGCCCCGAGGTGCCCGCCGAGGTGATGATCTGGCAGGACCCGCTGCCGACGGTGGACTACCAGCTGGTGGACGAGCAGGACGTCGCCGCGCTCAAGCGCCAGGTGCTCGAATCGGGCATCGGCGTGGCCCGACTGGTGTCCACCGCCTGGGCGTCGGCGTCCACGTTCCGCGGCACCGACAAGCGCGGCGGGGCCAACGGCGCCCGCATCCGGCTGCAGCCACAACTCGGCTGGGCGGTGAACGAGCCCGACGAGTTGTCCGGGGTGCTGCGCACCCTGGAGGCGATCCAGCGCTCCTTCAACGAGTCCCAGACCGGCGGCAAGCGCATCTCGCTGGCCGATCTGATCGTGCTGGCCGGCTGCGCCGGGGTGGAGCAGGCGGCCAGGGCGGCCGGGCACGACGTGCTCGTACCGTTCACACCGGGACGGGCCGATGCCGCCCAGGACCAGACGGACGTCGAGTCGTTCGAGCTGCTGGAGCCGAAGGCGGACGGATTCCGCAACTACCTCGGCAAGGGCAACGAGCTGCCCGCCGAGTACCTGCTGTTGGACCGGGCCAGCCTGCTCACCCTGACGGCGCCGCAGATGACCGCCCTGGTGGGCGGACTGCGGGTGCTGGGCGCCAACTACCAGGGCTCGGACCTGGGGGTGTTCACCGACCGCCCGGGCGCGCTGACCAACGACTTCTTCGTGAACCTGCTGGACATGGGCACCGAGTGGAGCCCGGTGGACGCCACGCTGGACTACCCGGACGTGTTCGAGGGCCGGGACGTCGTCACCGGGGTGAAGCGCTGGACCGCCAGCCGCACCGATCTGGTCTTCGGGTCGCACCCGGAACTGCGGGCGATCGCGGAGGTCTACGGCGCGGACGACGGCTCGCAGAAGCTGGTGCGCGACTTCGTCGCGGCGTGGGAGAAGGTGATGAACCTGGACCGGTTCGATCTGGGCCGGCGCTGACGGCGGGGAACCGGCCCGGCGTCCTGCGAGGTGCGTGAGACCGCCCGCACCCCGCAGGACGCATCGCCGGGGGCGCATCCCCGGTCCGCGCCGCCCCGCTACGATCGGTCGGTCGTCGATGTGGGCGCAGCTGCCGACCGGGTATACCGGCAGCTTTCGGCGGCCGTCGGCCGGCCCGGTCCGGGGTGGTCGCCCGCCCCGAGGCGGGCAGCGGCGCCCGTTCCACGGTCGACGGACGGAGGATCTGCGTGGTTTCTACGGTGTCGCCGCTGGCCTGGACACTGACCGTCGTCGGCCTGATCGGCATCGTCGTGTTCGACCTGATGGTGATCTCGCGCCGTCACCACACCATCTCGGTGCGCGACGCCAGCGGCTGGGTGATCTTCTACGTCAGCCTGGCGGGGCTCTTCGCGGCCGCGCTGTTCGTCTTCGACGTGGGCGCCTCCGGCTCGGAGTTCATCGCCGGCTACATCACCGAGTACAGCCTAAGCGTGGACAACCTGTTCGTGTTCGTCATCATCATGTCCCGGTTCGCCGTGCCCGCCCTGGCCCAGGACAAGGTGCTGTACATCGGCATCGTGCTCTCGCTGCTGCTGCGCGCCGTGCTCATCGCGGCCGGCGCCGCGGCCATCGCGGCCGCCAG
>DASSTH010000379.1:0-3478 GCA_035708025.1 Nakamurella sp.
TGTCCCGGGGCATGGACGTCAACACCTTCGCGCCCGGACTGTCCTTCTTCTTCGACTCACACATCGACTTCTTCGAGGAGATCGCCAAATTCCGTGCCGCGCGGCGCATCTGGGCGCGCTGGATGCGTGACGTGTACGGCGCCACCGAGCCCCGGGCGCAGTGGCTACGCTTCCACACCCAGACCGCCGGTGTGTCGCTGACCGCGCAGCAGCCGGACAACAACATCGTGCGCACCGCGATCGAGGCGCTGGCCGCCGTGCTGGCCGGCACGAACTCCTTGCACACCAACGCGTTGGACGAGGTGCTGGCGCTGCCCACGGACCGCAGCGCGCAGATCGCCCTACGCACCCAGCAGGTGATCATGGAGGAGACCGGCGTCACCAACGTGGCGGATCCGTTGGGCGGCAGTTGGTACGTCGAGGCGCTGACCGACAAGCTGGAGCAGCAGGCCGAGCAGATCTTCGACCGCATCAAGGATTTCGCCCGCCAGGCGGTGCCGTCCGGGAACCACCCGATCGGCGAGATGACCTCCGGGATCCTGCGGGGCATCGAGGACGGGTACTTCACCGGGGAGATCGCCGACGCCGCCTTCGCCTACGCCAACGCGGTGGAGAAGGGCGACAAGAAGATGGTCGGCGTGAACACCCTCACCGGAGGGATCGGTGACGACCTGGCCATCCTGCGCATCTCCGACGAGGTGGAGACCGAGCAGAACGCGATGCTGGCGAGGCGGCGGGCGGCCCGCGACGACGCCGAGGTGCGGCGCCGCATCGACGCCATGACCCAGGTCGCCCGCGGCGAGGGCAACCTCATCCCGCCGATGCTGGAGGCGGTGCGGGCCGAGGCGACCCTGGGCGAGATCTGCGACGCGTTGCGCGGGGTGTGGGGCACCTACACCGAGCCGGCCCGGATCTGACCCTCAGCCCGGCCGCCCGGGTGTGATGCCGAGCCCGGCGGCGTTCGTCACCTTCCGCGCTGATCATTTGTGGCGGCGCTGATCAACGTCGCGCGTTTGCGACGGATGTGACAGGGGAGGCGCATTCCATCCGCGCGGCCACAGATGATCAGCGCCGTGCCGGCGACGCCGCGGCGCCCGACCCCCCGCCAGGGAGTGAAGCAGTGGCGGGGAATGGCGGACGGGTGCGGCGCCGGGCGTCACGGACTGCCGGCCCGGCGGCCCGTAGGGTTGATTGCGTGTGGGGCATCATCGCCGACGACGTCACCGGCGCGACGGACGTGGCGGGCCGGCTGGTCCGGGAGGGCAGCGCGACCGCACTGCACATCGGGCTCCCGGATGCCGGCTGGCAGCCGCCGGCAGGCACGGCGGTGACGGTCATCGCGCTCACCACCCGCAGCATCGAAGCCGAACGCGCCGTGGCGCAGAGCCTGTCGGCCGCCCGGCTGCTCAGCGACCTGGGCGCGCGGCACATCATGCTCAAGGTCTGTTCCACCTTCGACTCCACCGATGCCGGGAACATCGGCCCGGTGTTGGACGCGCTGGCCGACGAGTTCGGTGCCCGCCGCGTGCTGGTGTGCCCGGCATCGCCGGAGAACGGCCGGACCGTGTACCGCAGCAGGCTTTTCGTGCACGACCAGCTGCTCAGCGAGTCGCCGCTGCGGGACCATCCGCTCAACCCGATGCGGGAGTCGGACCTGCGCATCGTGCTGGCCCGGCAGTCCCGCGACCGGGTCGGCTCGGTGGCCCGCCCGGAGGTGACCGCAGGCCCGGGCTCGCTGTTGGAGGCGATCCGGTCCGCCGACGGGGTGCACGTCATCGCCGACGCGACCGACGACGCCGACCTGGACGCCCTGGCTCCCGCCGCGGCCGGCGAGCCGGTGTCCTGCGGGGCCACCGGGCTGGGTGCCGCGATCGGCCGCCGGTTGCATGAGGACCGCTCGGCCGGTGCGGCTCCCGGGGTGCGGCTGCAGGACGGTCCGGCGGCCATCATCGCCGGCAGTTGCTCCGCCGCGACCCGGCGGCAACTGGCGGAGCTCGCCGCCGCGACCGGCGCCACCGGCTTCGCTGTCGACCCCATCGCGCTGGCTGCCGGTGACGACGTCGTCGGGGCCGCCGTCGACTACGCCGAGGCGATGCTCCCGGATGGGGTCCCGGTGGTGTACTCCACCGCCGACCCGGAGCGGGTGGCGTCGGTCCAGCGCGAGCTGGGGACCGGAAACGCCGCCCGCCTGGTGGAGACCGCGCTCGCTGGCATTGCGCGGGAACTGGTGGACCGTGGCGTGCGGCGATTGGTGGTGGCCGGCGGCGAGACCTCCGGGGCGGTGACGGGGGCGCTCGGGGTGCGCTCGGCGCGGGTGGGCGTCGAGCTTGATCCGGGTGTGCCCTGGCTGGCCACCGACACCGATCCGGCCTTGGCCGTGCTGCTCAAATCCGGCAACTTCGGCGGACCGGACTTCTTCCTCCGCGCCGTGGTCGCGGACTGACCGAGCGGTCGCCGCCTGGCCGTCGCGGGCGGCGTGAGGGGTGCCCGCCGTGCGTGTGAAGATGGATGCATGTCCCGACCCGATCCACGAAGCCAGGCAGCGCAGGCCGCGATGTCCGCCGCCTTCGCGCGCGCGATCGACCTGTCGCCGCTGAAGAACCGACCGGCTCCCGCACCCGCTGGTACGTCCGGCGCGGGGGCCGGCGGTGCGGACGGCGGCACCGGCTCGCCCTATGTCATCGACGTCACCGAGGCCACCTTCAACCAGCTGATCCAGGCGTCCACCGAAGTGCTCGTGGTGGTGGACCTGTGGGCGAGCTGGTGTGAGCCGTGCAAGCAGCTGTCGCCGATCCTGGAGCGGCTGGCGGCCGCGGGCAACGGCGCCTGGATCCTGGCCAAGGTCGACGTCGACGCCAATCCCCGGATCTCCCAGGCCTTCGGCGTGCAATCGATCCCCACCGTGGTGGCGATCGCCGGCGGCCAGCCCATCGACGCGTTCGCCGGGGCGCTGCCCGAGCCGCAGGTGCGGCAGTGGATCACCTCGCTGCTGGACGCGCTGCGCGACAAGCTGCCCGGCATCCGGGCCGCCGAGGAGGCGGCCGGCCCCGCCGAGCCGGAGCCGGAGGATCCGCGATTGCTGGCGGCCCAGCAGGCCACCGAGCAGGGTGACCATGCGGCCGCGGCACAGGCCTACCGGGACATCCTGGCCGCCGAACCGGGCAACGCCGAGGCGCAGTCCGGGTTGGCCTGGGCGGAATTTCTGGCCCGGGTGGACTCGCTCCCGGCGGACGCCGCGCAGCGCAGCGACGCCGACCCGGCCGACGTCGACGCGGCTGCGGACGCCGCCGACGCCGAGGTCGCCGCGGGCCGGGCCGGCGACGGGTTCGCCCGGCTGATCAAGGCCGTGCGGCTCACCGCGGATCCCGATCGCAGCCGCGCCCGGGAGCACCTACTCGGGCTGTTCGCGCTGTTCGGCACGGACGACGAAGAGGTCGTCAAGGCCCGCCGCGCATTGGCGGCCGCGCTGTACTGAGCC
>DASSTH010000380.1:0-2717 GCA_035708025.1 Nakamurella sp.
GTCTCGGTCGAATTCCAGCCTGACACCACCAACCCGGTGCTGCACCCCATGCTGGTGTTCGCCAACCCAGTGGAGGCGGACGCACCGGACCCGCACGGCCCCGGTGTGCTCTACCTGCAGCCGGGCTCGCACGACATCCCGCAGGAACTGGCGGACGCCGGAGACCCGGACGTGCTCTACTTCGCGCCCGGCGTGCACGACATCGGCGCGCTGGTCCCGCTGCGCGACGACGAGACCATCTACCTGGCCGGCGGCGCCTGGGTGCGCGGCACCTTCAAGGCGACGGGGCCGGTGCACAACTTCACCATCCGCGGCCGCGGCGTGCTGGACGGCTCCTTCCTGGACACCGGCGACCAAACTGCGAACAAGGGCCAGCCCGGCATGATCGACATCGCCGACCAGTCGTCGTCCACCCTGTTGGTCGAGGGCATCACGCTGGCCAACGCGGTCCGCTTCAACGTCCGCGCGCTCGGAAAGTACACCACCATCGAGAACGTCAAGATCATCGACTGGTGGTACTCCTCCGACGGCATGGTGGGTGGCAATTCCTCGTTGCTGGAGAACAACTTCATCAAGGTCAACGACGACTCGATCAAGCTGTTCTGGGGCGACACGGTGGCCCGGCACAACACCATCTGGCAGCTGGAGAACGGCGCGCCGTTCATGATCAGCTGGAACATCCACGTGGACAGCCGCCGGTTCCACGTCTACGACAACGACGTGATCCACGCCGATCACTACAAGATCAAGAAGTCGGCGATCTTCCGGGCGCTGCACGCCACCGAGGGCCATCTCGGTGACTACCTGTTCGAGGACATCCGGGTGGAGGACGCGCACTTCCGGCTATTCGACCTGACCCTGGACAACAACAAGTGGTACGACCCGTCGCTCGGCTGGGGATCGCTGGACACGCTGATCTTCCGCAACATCCACGCCGACGGGCCGTTCAGCCACGCCGGGCTGATCCACGGCGCGGATGCCGATCACCTGGTCAGCAAGGTGGCGTTGCAGAACGTGTCGATCGGCGGCACCTGCCTGGCCGACGCGGAAGACGGCAACATCGACATCGACCCGGCGTCCACCGACGCCATCAGCATCACCCACACCCCGGACTGCGGAGCGCACACGTGAGCGATCCGCAGCACCGCCGGCCACCGAACATCGTCATCGTGCTGGCCGACGACATGGGCTGGGGTGACCTGGGCTGCTACGGCTCGCCGATCCCCACCCCGAACATCGACGCCCTTGCCGTGCAAGGGGTGCGGGCCACCGACTGCCACGCGGCGTCGGCGGTCTGCACCCCCAGCCGGTACGGGCTGCTGACCGGCCGGTACTCCTGGCGCGGGCCGTTGAAGAACTTCGTGCTGATGGGACACGGCCCGGCGCTGATCGAACCGCATCGGCCCACCCTGGCCTCCGTACTGCGGGATGCCGGATACGTCACCGGCGGGTTCGGCAAGTGGCACCTCGGCCTGGGCTGGCGGCACACCGACGGCACGGTCCGGAACGCCTTCGCCCCCGGGGCGCCGCTGCACGACGACGTGCAGACCGACTTCGGACGCGACATCGACTACGCCGCCCCCGTCATCGGCGGACCGACCGACCTCGGGTTCGACCGGTTCTTCGGCATCGCCGGATCGCTGGACATGCCGCCGTACGCCTTCATCGACCAGGACCGCACCGTCGGCATCCCGGACCGGGAGAAGGAGGTGTACCTCACCGAGCAGCGGCCCGGGCTGCAGGTGCAGGGCTGGGACGAGTCCGCGGTGGACGTCCGCTTCGTGGACGAGGCGTGCGCGTTCATCGCCGGACAATCGGCGGACCGGCCGTTCCTGGCCTACCTGGCCACCTCGGCCCCGCACCGGCCGAACGTGCCCCCGGAGCAGGTGCGCGGCCGGTCCGGGCTGGGCGCCCGGGCCGATGGGGTGTGCCTGGTGGACTGGGCGGTCGGCCGGCTGCGCGCGGAACTGCAGCGGCTCGGCGTGCTGGACGACACGCTGTTCATCGTCACCAGCGACAACGGCGCTCCGATGATCTTCACCGACGACGGCGATGTCAGCGTGCACCGGCCCAACGGGCCGTGGCGCGGGCAGAAGGGCGACCTGTGGGAGGGCGGGCACCGCGAGCCGTTCATTGCCCGCTGGGCGGGGGTGCTGCCCGCCGGTTCCGTCACCGACGCTCCGCTGTGCCTGACCGACGTGCTGCCCACCGTGGCGGCGGCGGCCGGGATCCCGTTGCCGGCCGGTGCCGCCGAGGACGGCCGGGACATACTCGGCGTGCTGGCCGGCGTCGACACCGGCGACGCCGACCGGCCGATCGTGCACCACAGCCTGGCCGGGCGGTTCGCGGTCCGCGCGGGACGCTGGGTGGCGCTGTTCGCCGACGGCTCCGGGGGAGGGTTCTCCGAGCCGTCCATCGGGGCGCTGTTCGACACCGGCTCCGGCAAGGCACACGCCGCGCCCCCGTGGGACGCGGCCCATCCGGCGGGGCAGTTGTACGACATGGCCGCCGATCCGGGGCAGACGGTCAACCTGTGGGATGCGGAGCCGGAGGTGGCCGGCCGGCTGTACGCGCTGACCCGGACCATCACCGCCGACCCGGCCAACGGTCTGCCGTTCGACGTCCCGGTCGGCCGGCCCTGACTGTGGCGAGGATCAACTTCCCGCCGCGAGGATCAAGCTCCGGACTCCTAGGCGATTCGTCCGATTCGGTGGCGA
>DASSTH010000381.1:0-10124 GCA_035708025.1 Nakamurella sp.
CCGGCCCTCGCCCATGGCCTGGTGCAGCACGCGGGCCACCCGCTCGCGATCGGCGTCGGACGCGCGCAGCCGGGTGAAGTCGGGGACGTCGGGGTGTTCGCTCACGCAGGCATCCTACCCGGTGACGTCATTTAGGCAACATGGATGGTGTCGTGGTGACATCACGACCGAACGTCGGGCGTGACATCGCCGCCCAAGGAGCAGCACCCGGCTGTCCTGATCTCAGGACGGTCGTCCGGGGCGCGGGCTCACCGTGGCCGGCCACATGTCCTCGGCGGCGGCGGCGACCGCCTCGGCGAACCCCGGCGCCGCGGGGTCGGCTCCGGCGTCCAGGCGCACCTGAACCGTCAGCCCGTCCCGCCCCGGCACCCGGCGCAGCACCACCCAGCCGCCGGCGCCCGGCCACGGCAGGTGCCGGGATGCCGCCACCGACCGGCGCACCCTGCCGTGCACCGTGTCGGTGAGCCGGGTCAGCCGCTCCGGCCGAAGTTGCACCTCCGGGCGGTCGGCCAGCAGCACGGTGCCGTCCGGCCAGTGGTCGATCTCGTCCGCGACCGTCAGCTGCAGAACCCGGTCGGCCAGCCGGGCATGGGAGATCAGGTGCCAGTCCCAGCGCTCGGCCTGCTCGCCGTCCACCAGCCACAGCCCGAACCGGCTGACCGCCAGCAGCAGGCCGCCCTGCGCAGGCGCCAGCCCGGTCAGGTGCTCGTCCGGTCCCAGCGCCGCGGCCAGTGCGGGCGGCACCTTCGGCCCCCACCGCAACCCGAACCAGCTCATTCGGCCCCCCGGGCGCGGTCGGACAGCGCCCGCCGGTAGGCCATCACGCTGCTCAGGTCGGCGTTCAGCGCCGCCGCCCGCTCCCGGTCCCCGGCCGCCTCCGCGCGCCGGAGCGCCGACACCAGCTCGCGCTCCTGGCCGGCCGCCACCCGCTCGGCCATCCGCGCCAGGATGGCACCGGCGTAGCGCGGCTCCGGCTCTTCCGACCGGTGCCGCAACGGCTCCACCGCCAGCTCGGTCACCAGCGACCGCAGCGGTCCGTCCGGCAACTGCTCGGCCACCGTGGACACCCACACCGGGCCGCTGCCGGACGCCGGGCCACCGGCCGCGACCACGGCGGTGTGCAGCGCGGCGTAGCTGGGATCGGTGTACGCCTCGGCATGCACCTGCAGATAGCCCGAGGCCACCAACTCGGGATGCTGCAGCACCAGCTTGAGCGCCTCCCGCTCCACCCCGGTCGCCGGATCGGCCGGGTCCGGACGCCGATAGCCGGCCTGCTGCGGCCCACTCGAGGCACCGGTGACGGGACCGGCGGGCCCACCCCCGCTCCCCGGACCGGCGCCCGGGGCCGGTGCGGCAGACCCGTTGCGGCCGCCGGACGCCGCAGCGGTAACGCGCACCCGGTTCGCCGGGCGGCGGGAGTCCCGGGCGTGCGAGCGCAACTCCTCCCGCACCCGGGCGGCGACCCGGGCCGGGTCGGCTCCCACCCGGCCGGCCAATTCGTGGATGTAGCCGTCGCGCAGCGGCTCCTCCTTGATCCTGGCCACCATCGGGGCGGCCGCGGCCAGGGCGGTCGCCCGGCCCTCCACCGTCTCCAGGTCGTAATCACGCAGCGTGCTGGTGATGGCGAACTCGAACAACGGCGTCCGGGTGCGGACCAAATCGCGCAGCGCGGCGTCCCCGCGGGCCTGCCGCAGCTCGCACGGATCCATGCCGCCCGGGGCGACCGCGACGAAGGTGTTGGCGGCGAACCGCTGGTCGGAGTCGAACGCCTTCAGCGCCGCCTTCTGCCCGGCCGCGTCACCGTCGAAGACGTAGATCACCTCACCGCGGATGAGCTCGGAGTCCATCAGGTAGCGGCGCAGCACGCCGATGTGCTCCTCGCCGAAGGCGGTGCCGCACGCGGCGACCGCGGTGGTCACCCCGGCCAGGTGCATCGCCATCACGTCGGTGTAGCCCTCCACGACCACCACCTGGCGTTCCCGCACGATGTCCCTGCGGGCCAGGTCCAATCCGTAGAGCACCTGGGACTTGCGGTACAGCCGGCTCTCCGAGGAGGTGTTGACGTACTTCGCCTCGATCCGGTCGTCATCGAACAGCCGGCGGGCGCCGAACCCGACCACGTCTCCGGTGGCGTCCCGGATCGCCCACAGCAGGCGCCGGTGGAAGGCGTCGATGGGGCCGCGCTGGCCGCGCCGGGCCACCCCGGCGGCGATCATCTCCTCGATCGAGAAGCCCTGCCGGGCCAGCTCGGTGACCAGGCGGTCCCATCCGGACGGCGCGAACCCGCAGCCGAAGTGCGCCGCGGCGGCGTCGTCGAAGCCGCGGTCGGCCAGGAACTGCCGCGCCACGGCTGCCTCGTCACCGGCCAACTGGCGTGCGTAGAACGCGGCCGCCGCCTTGGTGACGGCGGTCAGCCGGGACCGGCTGCCGCGATCGGCCCGGGTCGAGGTGCCGCCCTCCACCAGCGACAGCGTGATGCCGGCCCGCTCGGCCAGCCGCTGCACCGCCTCGACGTAGCTGAGCTGCTCCATCTTCATCAGGAAGTCGAAGACGTCGCCGCCCTCGCCGCAGCCGAAGCAGTGGTAGAAGCCGCGCGTCACCGAGACGTTGAAGGACGGGGTCTTCTCGTCGTGGAACGGGCACAGTCCCTTGAGGTTTCCGGCGCCGGCCCGCTTGAGGGCGACGTAGTCGCCGATCACGGTGTCGATCCGGGCGGCCTCGCGGACCCGTTCGCGGTCGGAGTCCGACACCCGACCCGCGATCCGTCCCGCCACACCGCGGAGTCTAGGCGGCCACGGCGCCGCGTCGCCGCCGCCGTCCACAGGGCGTCCGTCGGGTGACCGTCGCGGACCGGCCCGGGCATTCCGTCACCGTCGGTGGTGCGCGGCCGCGGACCTCGTCACCGCCGGCGGTCCGCGGTGGCGGACCTCGTCACCGCCGGGCGCGCCCGGGCCCGGTGGCCGATTCAGTCCTCTGGGGTGGCGGCCGCCGCACCGACCAGATCCTTGGGCAGTGGACGGCGCGGCTCACGAACACCGGCCAGTCCCCCGCCGTCGTCCGGTCCGCGACCGCCGGCGGCGACGCGGCGACCGCGACGGCGCCGCAGCAGCAGGGCGAGTCCGCCGGTGACGATGATCAGCAGGACGGCGGCCAGCCGGCCCGGTCGCGAGCGTTCCATGCCGATCAGCCTGTCCGGCGGATCGCCCGCGCGCCAGGCCTTTCACTGCAGGTGAACACCCGCACCGGTCCGCGTCCGGCACGGCGCCGATGATCACCAACGAGCGACCGCCCGCCGGGAGGCGATGCACCGCCGACGGTGACGGGACGCCGCGGCGGGACTCACCGGTCGGACGAGCCCCGCGCCAAGACCAGCCGGCGATGGCGGCTCACCGCCTGGGCGTCGGTCAGCAGCGACACCTGGTCCAGTACGGCGCGCAACCGCCCGGCGTCCCCGGACGCCCCGTCATACAGCTCGGCGAACACCGGATCCAACACCGCCGCGCCCCGATCGCACAGTGCCGCAACGAGTTCGGCCAGCAGCTCACGCTGGCGCTGCTGCAGCGAACGCCGCGCCGGGTCGTCCATCACGTACCGGAACGCGATCGCCTTGAGCACCGCCACCTCGGCCCGCAACACCCTGGGCACCTGCAGTTCCGCGGCGTACCGGGACAGCGGCCCGCCGCCGTAGCGGGCCCGGGTGGCGCCGACCGCGCCGGTGGCCATCCGCCCGGTCAGCTCGCTGGTCACCTGCTTGAACGCGGCGGCCGCCGCCATCCCGGGAGGCAGACCGATCCCCGCCGCCACCGCCGGCAGCCGCAACAGCTCCGCGAGCACCACGGCGAGGTCGTCGGCCGATTCGGCGGAGTACGTGCCGGCGGCCGCGGTCGCCACCAGCGCCCGCTCCTCCGGGTCGGCGGCCAGCCGGGCCAGGTCGACCCGGCCGGCGGACACCCCGTCCTCCACGTCGTGCACCGAGTAGGCCACGTCGTCGGCCCAGTCCATCACCTGGGCCTCCAGGGAGCGGGCGGTGGGCGAGGGCGCCCCGGCGCGCAACCAGCCGAACACCTCCAGGTCGTCCGGGTAGACGCCGAACTTGCCGCCGCCGTCCGGGCGGGTCCACGGGTACTTCACCACCGCGTCCAGCGCCGCCCTGGTCAGGTTCAGCCCGGCCCACCGGCCGTCCGGGCCGATCACCTTGGGCTCCAACCGGGTCAGCAACCGCAGGTTCTGCGCGTTCGCCTCGAAGCCGCCGGCGGCGACGCCCAGGCCGTCCAATGCCGCCTCGCCGTTGTGCCCGAACGGGGGGTGGCCGATGTCGTGCGCCAGCCCGGCAGCGTCCACCAGGTCGGGGTCGCAGCCCAGCTGCTCGCCGATGCCCCGGGCGATCTGCGCCACCTCCAGCGAGTGGGTCAGCCGGGTGCGGGGCACCGCATCCTCCTCCGGCCCCACCACCTGGGTCTTGCCGGCCAGCCGCCGGAACGAACCGGAGTGCAGCACCCGCGCCCGGTCCCGGGAGAACGCGGTGCGGGCCGCCGCGGCCGCGGCGATCGGCAGCCCCGCCGTCTTGGCCGGCTCCGCGGTCCGGCGTTCCAGATCGGCCGCCCGGTACGGGAAGGACTCGGGCGGCGGCGACGCGCGCAGTGCGGGACCGCTCATCGGCTACAGCACCGGCGTCCCGGCTCCGGACGAGCCGCCGGTGAACCGGTAGAACAGGATGCCCAGCGTCTCCCGGGCGATGTAGCGCAGCGCCACCGACCGGTCGGTCGCCGGGCCGCTGGTCACCGGGGACACCTGCACGGTCAGCCCGACGTCGCGGGCGATCATCCGCGCCCGGGCACTGTGCCAGGGGTCCGTCACCACGATCACCGAGGTCCAGCCCTTGGGCAGCAGTTGGGCGGCGGCGGCGCGCAGGCTGACCACCGTGTCGTTGCCGGTGCCCACGGCCAGCAGGGCCGCATCGGGCAGCCCGTGCTCGGCCAGGTAGTCGCGGCCGGCCTGCCCCTCGGTGACCGCATCGCCCGGCTGCCCGCCGCCGATGGTGACGACGTGGCCGGCGTCGCCGGCCCGGTACAGCTCCGCGGCGTGGTCCAGCCGGGCGGCGAACACCTCCGAGGGCCGGCCGTTGTACTGCGCGGCGCCCAGCACCACGATGGCGTCCGCGGCGGCGTGCTGGTCGGTGGCACCGAACTGCACGATGCGCAGCACGATGCCGGCCGTCACCAGCACCATCACCAGCACGGCTCCGGCCAGCAGGCGCAGCAGCGCGCGGCCCAGGCGCATGCGGGCTCCTTCCCTCGGGGCGCCTCCGATCATGCCAGCCGGGCGGTGCCGGCCCCGGCGCGAGACGCGGTGCACCGGCTAGGTGATCCAATCTGCCCATGCCCCCCACCGATCGACACCTGCTGTCCGTGCGGCGACGGCACCCGGACTGGCCGCTCCCGGACGGCTGGCCGTTCGACATCCCGGCGGTGGCCCAGTTGCTGGCCGAGGGCTGGCAGGTGCCGGCCGGTGTCACGGTGCTGATCGGCGAGAACGGCTCCGGCAAGAGCACCATCGTGGAGGCGCTGGCCGCCCGCTATCCACGGCTGGGCAACGATCTGGTCGGGCCGACCGTCGTCGGTGACGAGTCCCCGCTGGCGGACTGGATCACCCTGGACACCCACCCCATGGCGTCCCGCTCCGGGTTCTTCCTGCGCGCGGAGGCGATGCACCAGTACCTGTCGGCCCGGGACCGGCAGACCGGGTGGACCGAACGGGCCTGGGACGACCGGCCGCTGCTGGCCCGCAGCCACGGCGAGGCGTTCCTGGCCGTGCTGAGCCACCGGTTCGCCGACCGCGGGATGTACTTCCTGGACGAGCCGGAGTCGGCGCTGTCGTTCTCGTCCTGCCTGGCCCTGGTCTCGCTGTTGGACACCCTCGCCGCCGAGGGCAGCCAGGTCATCGTGGCCACGCACTCGCCGCTGATCGCCGCGCTGCCCGGGGCGACGCTGCTGGAACTGGGTGAGTGGGGGTGGCGGGCCACCGGGTGGGAGCAGGTGGAGATGGTGCAGCGCTGGCGGGCCTTCCTGAACTCCCCCGACGCCTTCCTGCGACACCTGCTGGACTGATATGTGGCTGGGCGGCCCCTCAGAGCCAGCCGCGCTCGGTGGCGATCCGCACGGCGTCGGCGCGGGTCCGGGCCCCGGTCTTGCCGATCACGCTGGACAGGTAGTTGCGCACCGTGCCCTCGGAAAGGAACAGCTTGCCGGCGATCTCGGCCACCGTGCCGCCGTCCGCCGCGGCCGCCAGCACGTCGCGTTCCCGCCCGGTCAGCGGCGAGTCGCCCACCGTCAGCGTCTCCACGGCCAGCGTCGGGTCCACCACCCGCAGCCCGGAGTGCACCCGCCGGATCGCATCGATCAGCTGCTCGGGCGGGGCGTCCTTGACCAGGAAGCCGGACGCCCCGGCTTCCAGCGCGCGGCGCAGGTAGCCGGGCCGGCCGAAGGTGGTGAGCATGACGATCCGGCAATCCGGGACTCGCTGGTGCAGCGCCCCGGCGGCGGCCAGCCCGTCCATGCCCGGCATCTGCACGTCCAGCAGCGCCACGTCCGGCGTCGAGCGCACCGCTGCCGGCACCACCTCGTCGCCCCGACCGACCTGGGCGACCACCTCCAGGTCCGGTTCGGTGGCCAATAGCGCCGCGAATGCTCCCCGGATCAGGGCCTGGTCGTCGGCCAGCAGCAGCCGGATCACCGGGAGACCCGCAGCGCGGCCGGATCCGCGGGCGTCGTCGCGGCCGCTTCCAGCGCGGCGGCCGCGGATCCGGGTGCGGCGGCGCCGAGCGGAACCGCCGGCACCTCCGCGCGCACCCGAAAACCGCCCTCCGGCCGTGGCCCCGCGGTCAGCGTGCCGCCCACCGCGGCCAGCCGTCCGGCCAGCCCGCGCAGTCCCGAGCCGTCGCGGGCGGGCATGCCGGCCGGGCCGTCCCCGTCGTCGATCACCTCGACGGAGCGGGGCGTCAGCACGATCTCGCACCGCCGCGCCCGCGAGTGCCGGATGACGTTGGTGACGGCCTCCCGGACCACGTAGCCGAAAACGTCCTTGCCCGCTCGGGACACATCGTCGACCGCGTTCGGCACCACCGCGCGGATCCCCGCGGCCTCCAGGACCGATAGGGCCACCGCCAGTTCGGCAGCCAGCGACACGTCGCGATAGCCGGCCGCCGTCGCCCGCACGTCCGCCAGCGCCTCCCGCGCCAGCCGCTCCACGTCCGCGATCTCGGCCGTGGCGGCATCGGCGTCCCGCCCGGCCAGCCGCCGGGCCAGGCCGGCCTTCACCGCGATGGCGGTCAGCGAGTGACCCAGGATGTCGTGCAGGTCACGGCCGATGCGCGCCCGCTCGGCGACCACGGCCGCCCTGGCCAGCTCCGCCCGGGTCTCTCGCAGCTCGATGGTCAGGCGGATGTTCCCCGCGAACCCGGCCATCCATAAGGTCAGCGCCACCAGGGTCAGCGCCAGCTCCCAGGGCAGGCTCTGCCCCATCGCGGCCGACAGTGCGAGCATCGCGCCGGCCAACCCGACCGCGATCGCCATCGCGGCGGGCAGCGGGAACATGATGGCCGCGGCCACGCCGAGATAGATCCACAGCGCGGTCACCCCCGGGCCGCCGATGATGATCATCGGCACCGTCATCGCGAGCATGGCCCCGAGCGCCAGCAGCTTGCGCGACCAACCAGCGGATGGGCCGGTCATCCCGTCGACCACCCGAACCGGAACCAGCATGTAACAGATGCCGAAACAGGCCGCCAGCACCTCGAACGCGACGATGGACCCGAGCGATCCGCCGCCCGTCGCGGTTTGCACCATGGCGATCACCAGGAAGCTCAGACCCACCAGGGACCCGGCGTACCAGCGCCGCCGTCCGGTGATCCGCCGCTTGCGAACCTCTTCCGGTCCGGGCTCGCCCGGCCGCCGCCCGTCCGGCATCCGGGTCTCGCCGACCAGCGCCGACCCGGTTGCCGGCCAGGCGAACAGGTCGCGCAGGCCGCCGCGCAGCGCCGCCACCGGGCCGGTGGTGCGCTCCGGTTCCGGGGCGGGCAGACCGTCCCGGGGCCGGTCGCCGGTTCCCCGTGCCACGGCCCCATCCTGCCGCATCGGCTCCTCCCACCGGAGACCCCGACGCCCGGCGCGCGCCACCAGTGCGCGCCGGGCTCCGGTGTCCGGACCGTTCGTCATCCCTTGCGGCCGCTGCGCCGGTAGGCGGCCATGGCCAGCAGGCCCAGCCCGACGGCCCAGGCGGCCAGCACCAGCACCCCGGTGAGCGGGATTGCCTGGTGCGCCAGCGGTGCCCGGGCGATCTCCGCGGCCCAGTAGGAGGGCAGCACCTTGGCCACGTTCTGCAGGAACGCCGGGAACTGGCTGACCGGGAACCACAGTCCGCCCAGGATGGCCAGCGCCATGTAGGTGAGCATGGTCAGCGGCTGCGCGGAATCCACCGTGGCGACGAACCCGATCACCAGCCCGAGCACGCCGAACGGAATCAGCGCCAGCCAGAGGGCGACACCGCAGCCGATCCATTGCCCGGTGGTCAGGTGGGCGCTGCCGAAGGCCACCCCGGCCAGGAACACCAGCACGATCGCGGGCAGTGCGACCAGCAGCGAGACGGCGGCCTTGGCGAACAGGTAGGCCCGGGAGGACAAGGCGGTCAGCCGCAGCTGCCGGTTCCAGCCGGTCTGCCGCTCGATGGCGATCCGGGCGCCGGCATTGATGGTGGCGCCGATCCCGCCGTAGGCGGCCATCGAGACCATCAGGTAGGCGCCGACGTTCATGCCGGCCTCGGTCTGGTTGCCGTACAGGTTGTTGAACAGCAGGTACATCACCACCGGCAGTGCGACGGTGAACAGGATGAACCGGGTGTTGCGGAAGGTCGATCGCGCCGAGATCAGCGCGTAGTTCAGGGCCATGGTCATGGCGGAAGTCCTTACGTGTGGGGTGATTCGGTGGTCGGTGAAGGGCGCCGGATGCAGGTGACGGACTCCCGGTGCCGGACGCCGGGGTGCTGAGTGCCGGACCCGGCCGTGGTCAGGAGGCGGCGGTCAGCTCCAGGAACGCGTCCTCCAGGTTGCCGGTGCGGATCTCGATGTCGTGGCAGTCCGGCTGGGCGGCCAGCAGGGCCCGCAGGGCGGTGTCGGAATCCGTGCAGCGCAACTCCATCCGGGGACCCTGTGGCTCGACCGAGGCCACCCCGGGCAGTGATCGCAGCTGCTGCGCGGTGGCGCCGGGAACCACCGCGGAGATGGTCCGGCCGGCGACCGTGCCCTTGATCTGCGCGCCGGTGCCGTCGGCGACGATCCGGCCGTGCGCCAGCACCACCACCCGGTCGGCGAAGTCGTCCGCCTCCTCCAGGTAGTGCGTGGCGAACAGCACCGTCTTGCCCGCCGCGGTGAACTCGCGCATCGATGCCCAGAACGAACGGCGCAGTTCGACATCCATGGCCACCGTCGGCTCGTCCAGCACCAACAGGTCCGGGTCCGGCACCAGGGCCAGCGCGTAGCGCACTCGCTGGGCCTGGCCGCCGGACAGCTTGGTGGTCTTCTGGCCGGCGATATCCGCGACGCCGGCACGCTCGATCGCCTCGCCGACCGGCAGCGGGTGCCGGTGCAGCGCCGCAAAGGTGGTCACCAGTTCCCGCACGGTGAGGTCGGGCAGCAACGCGCCGCTCTGCAGCATCGCCCCGACGCTGCCGGATTGCACGGCGGTGACGGGGTCCGTGCCGAACACCATCGCGGTGCCCGCATCGGGCCGGGTCAGGCCGAGCATCATGTCGATGGTGGTGGACTTGCCGGCGCCGTTCGGCCCCAGGAAGGCCACCACCTCGCCGGGCGCGATGGTCAGGTCGACCCCGCGCACGGCGTGCACCGGACCGAAGCTCTTGTGCAGTCCGGTGAGTCGGACCGCCGTGCCGTCACCCGGTGACGGGGTGACCGGCGCGGCGGCCGGGCGGCCGGCGGGCCGGGTGGGGTCGGAGGGGCGGATGGCAGGTGATGTGGTCATGGCACCCAGCCTGTCGCCGGGGCCGGATCCCCGGCACCGCCACGTGTCACGGGTTGGGCATGACATCCGTCATGGGGTCCGTCCCTCCCGACC
>DASSTH010000382.1:0-3414 GCA_035708025.1 Nakamurella sp.
CAAGATCCACGCCATGGGCTACCAGTTCGGCCTGTGGGAGACGCTGTGGATCAACACCGACGCGGATGTCTACCAGTACGCCGCCGACCACGGATACCTGTTGCGGTCCAAGACCGATCCGAGCCAGCCGTGCCAGGTGAACTGGTGGAACGGGGTGGCGGGCATCGTCGACCTGGCCAATCCGGAGGCCAACGCCTGGTACGTCAACGAACTGCGGACCTTCGAGCAGAACGACGGCGTGGACGGGTTCAAGTTCGACACCCGGTTCTTCGACGAGTCCTGCGCGCCGTATCCGGGCTACACCGCCCAGGACTACCTGACCCTCGGCGCGCAGCTGACCGACAAGTTCGACCAGCAGGGCGCCGGCGTGCGGATCTCCTGGACCGGTTCGCAGCAATACGGTTTCGTCACCCGGCAGGTGGACAAGGGCACCGACTGGAACTCGCTGCAGGCGGCGGTGGCGCAGGTGCTGGCCATCTCCACCATCGGCTACCCGTTCGTGGAGACGGACATGATCGGCGGCTCGCTCGGTCAGCCGCCGCCCAGCAAGAACGTGTTGATCCGCTGGGCGCAGGCGGCGTCGCTGATGCCGCTGATGTATTCCTCCACCTCGCCGCTGGGCGTGTCCAACCCGTCCGGCTCGCAGTCCTACGACGAGCAGACGGTCGCGCTGTACCGCGCGGCGGTGCAACAACACGGCCGGCTCGCCCCGTACATCGACCAGCAGGTGCAGCGGGCGGTGGCCACCGGCGAGCCGATCATGAAACCGCTGTTCTTCAACTATCCGAACGAGCGGGCCACCTACACCATCGACGACGAGTGGCTGTTGGGCGACTCGCTGCTGGCGGCGCCCATCGTGTCGGATGCGACCGCGCGGACGGTGTACCTGCCGTCCGGGAAGTGGTTCGACGTGACGCACCGCCGGGTGGTCAGCGGACCGCGCACCCTGTCCGGCTTCTCCGCCGGGCTGGCCCAGACGCCCGTCTTCGTGCGCCTCGGCACACCGGACACCGGGACGCTGATGAGCGCGCTGGCGCCCGGACACTCACGATGACATCCGTTCTCGCACACCGAAAGGAACGACCGATGTCCAGGATTTCCGGGGCGCTGCCCCGATGGCGCTGGCGGGCGCTGGCGACCGCGATCGTGGTGGCCGGGACGACGGTGGCGTTCGCCGGGCCGGCATCCGGCTCGGCGGGCGCCGCTGGCTCCACCACCCAGGCGCCGAGCGCCGCCATTGCCGCCGCGCCGACTCCGCAGGTCGTGCCGGCGCCGGTCTCCATGACCACCGAAGAGGGCACCTTCGCGCTGACCAGGCACACCCGGATCGTCGCCGCCGGCGAGGCGCAGCAGATCGGCAACGATCTGCGGGCAGACCTGCGGCCCGCCACCGGGTTCCCGCTTCCCGTGGTGTCCGGCCCTGCGCACTCCGGCGACATCGTGCTCAGCCTGGGCGATCCCGGCACACTGGAGGCCGACACCACCGGCGAGGGCTACCAATTGGCGGTGACGAGCGATCGGGTGACGCTTGAGGCCCCGTCACCGCACGGTCTGTTCAACGGCATCCAGACGATCCGGCAACTGCTGCCGCCGTGGATCGCCAGCTCGACCGAACTGGCCGGGCCGTGGACCATGCCGGCGACCACGATCACCGACTACCCGCGCTACGCCTACCGCGGGTTGATGCTGGACATCGCCCGGCACTACCAGACCCCGCAGGCGGTGATGAAGCTGCTGGACGAGGCCGCCGCCTACAAGATCGACGTGTTCCATCTGCACCTCGGTGACGACCAGGGGTTCCGGGTGGTCATCGATGGATTCCCGCGGCTGACGTCGATCGGCGGACAGGGCGGTGTCGGAACCGACGGCCGCACCATGGATCCCGGCGGTTACTGGACCCAGGCGGAGTACCAGTCGGTGGTCGCCTACGCGGCGGCGCGGTTCATCACGGTGGTGCCCGAGGTGGACACGCCCGGCCACACCAACGCGATCATCATGTCCGAGTACGACGACACCGAGAACCCGCTGTTGGACGGCAACCCGCAGGACATCAACTGCAGCGTCAACAACCCGCCGCAGTGGAACTTCACCGGTGCGGTCGGATACAGCGCGCTGTGCCCCACCAGCGACAACACCTGGAGCATCCTCAGCGCCATCATCGGTCAGCTGTCCGCCATGTCGCCCGGGCCGTACTACAACATCGGCGGTGACGAAGTACCGGCGACGGTGCTCAGCCACGAGCAGTACGCCGACTTCGTGAACCGGGAGGCCGACATCGTCAACGCCCAGGGCAAGACGGTGATGGGCTGGGCGGAGATCGCCGGGGAGGGCACGGAACTGGCACCGGGCTCGATCGCGGAGTACTGGAACCCGGCCTCCGGCTCGTCGTCGGGCACGGTGACCGCCACCGAGGCGGTGGCCAAGGACATGAAGCTGGTGATGGCCCCGGCCAACCACGCCTACCTGGACCAGAAGTACGCCAGGGGCGTGCCGTCCAACCTGGGTTTGACCTGGGCCTGCGGCCGGAACGGTTGCGACGTCGACCAGTTCTACAACTGGGACCCGGCGACCTATGTGACCGGCGTCGGGGACAGCGTGATCGGCGTCGAGGGCGCCATGTGGGCGGAGACCGTGCGGAACATCAGCGAGGTCGAGTACATGGTGTTCCCGCGGCTGCTGGCCCTGGCCGAACTCGGCTGGTCGCCGCAGGTGACCCGGACCATCGACAGCCCGGCCTACCAGGACTTCCTGGTCCGGCTGGCCGCACAGGGCGCCCGGTTCACGGCCGGTGGCACGAACTTCTACCCGTCGCCGGAAGTGCCGTGGCGTCTGGATCTGACCGGGGTGCCGGCCGCTGCCGGATCGGCCAGCGGCCGGGTGAGCGGTGCGGTGGCGATGCTGTCGGCGCCCGGGGTGCCGGCGGATGAGATCACCGCCACGATCGACTGGGGTGACGGGTCCACCAGCACGGGCGTGCTGAGCGGGACCGCCGCGACCGGGTCGTCGGTCAACGGGCTCTACACCATCAGCGGGACCCATCGGTACGGACACGGCGAGGCCGGGATGGCCACCGTGACCGTCACGGTGACGACGCCGGACATGGCCCCGGCCAACCACGCCTACCTGGACCAGAAGTACGCCAGGAATGTGCCGCCCGACTTGGGCCTGAGCTGGGCCTGCGGCCGGAACGGTTGTGACGTGGACCAGTTCTACAACTGGGACCCGGCGACGTATGTCACCGGCGTCGGCGACGGCGTGATCGGCGTCGAGGGCGCCATGTGGGCCGAGACCGTGCGCAACATCAGCGAGGTCGAGTACATGGTGTTCCCGCGGCTGCTGGCCCTGGCCGAACTCGGCTGGTCGCCGCAGGTGACCCGGACCATCGACAGCCCGGCCTACCAGGACTTCCTGGTC
>DASSTH010000383.1:0-9007 GCA_035708025.1 Nakamurella sp.
TCGATGGTGAAGCCGACCAGGCAGCCGGTGATGACGGCGAGTACGACGCACACCAGCACCGTTCGCCACCAGGGGTCCCGTGGCTCGTCGGCTCCGTGGGCCGTCGGTTCGGAATCTGCGCGGCGCTCCAGTGCGGATTCCGCGGTGGTCACCGGCTCGAGGGCCGTGGTGGCGACCGCAGGGGCAGTGGGAGCCGTGACGGTCATGACTTCGGTGACGGCGGTCGCGGAGCCGGCCGACATCCAGCCGGGACGTGCGGCGACGCTCGGTGGGATCGGTTCGCCGACCTTGGGGGCCGTGGGCGCAGGATCAGTCGCGGGCGATGCGGCAGGCGCGGGCGATGCGGCAGGCGCCGGATCGGGCTGGCCCTGTTCCGACGACCCGATCTCGTTTGGGTCCGGCGTCGAGGCCTCTCGATGGTGGCGTCCTGGACCGTCCACGGGCGGCTGAACGGTCGGCGCGGTGTCGTCAGTTTCCGCGGCGATGTCTTCTTCGGGGCGGTCGCCGGAGCGGGGTCCGTGCTCCACCAGCCGTGATCCTCCTCGTCGCGGGCCCGCCGCCGGCGGCGGTGCGTGGCCGTTGCCGCTCCTTTCCTACCATCCCGGCGGGCCCACACCGTGCAGGCCCGGCGGCGGGATGCCGCTGACCGGTCGCCGAAACAACGGTCAACGTGCGAGGGGCGATCTGCGCCGTGGCGGGCGGACTGCCCCCGGCGCACGACTGCCAGTCCGGTCGTTACGGTCGTCGGGTCGGAGTGGTGAGGAGGCCGCGGTGACAAGTTTCGTCAACGATCCGACCACGATGGTCCTTCAGGCATTCGATGGACTCGTTCGAGGGTCGGGCGGGCGGTTGGCCCGGCTGGACGGCTATCCGGACGTGAAGGTCGTCCTGCGCGCCGATAGTCCCACGACCGAGGTGTCGGTCGTGTCGGGCGGCGGCGCGGGCCATGAACCCGCCCACGCAGGCTTTGTGGGTACTGGACTCCTGGCTGCCGCGGTGTCGGGAGAGGTCTTCGCGTCCCCGAGCGCGGAGGCGGTGCTTGCGGCGATCCGCGCCAGCAGTTCGGAAGCGGGCTGCCTGCTTGTCGTGAAGAACTACACCGGGGACCGGCTGAACTTCGGATTGGCGGCGCAGCGTGCCAGAGCGGCCGGTGTGCAGGTCGAAATGGTCATCGTCGCCGATGACGTCGCACTACGGGACATCGCTCAACCCCGCGGCATCGCAGGGACCCTGTTCGTCCACAAGGTGGCCGGGGCAGCTGCCCAAGCGGGGGCCTCGCTGTCGGAGGTCGCTGCCATGGCAAGACGGGTTGCGACGACGGTCCGCACCGTGGGGGTGTCGGCATCGGGGGTGAACATTCCGTTCCGAACGCCGGCGAGGGCGTTTCCGCGGGATTCAGTCGAGTTGGGTTTGGGAATCCACGGCGAGCCCGGCCGGGAGTCGGTGGCTTTCAACGGCGTGGGTCCGCTCATCGAGCTGGTCTCGGATGAGTTGGCGGCACGTCTCCCCGGCGGCCAACCGGTCGCATTGCTGGTCAACAATCTCGGCGGAGTGTCGGCCCTCGAGATGGCCGTCATCACCGAGGAGCTGCTCACCGGTCCGCTCGGCGACCGGGTCGAGCTACTGACTGGGCCCGGTGCGCTGATGACTTCGCTGTCCATGAAGGGCTTCTCGGTGTCTGCCCTGCCCCTGGACGGCGAAGTTCGGAGTGCGTTGCTGGCGCCCTCTGATCCTGCTGCCGCATGGCCGGGCGTCCGAACGATCGACAGCCAGCTGAGCCTACGGTCCGTCCCGGACGATTCCTCGTCGAAGGAATACCCGCCTTCGGCAGATCCCGCGATCCGCGCGCTGCTGCAGCGGGTGTGCAGTGCCCTGCAGGAGTCACGGGAGGATCTCGATGCGTTGGACGCGAAGGTCGGCGACGGAGACACCGGTTCGACGTTCGCGTCCGCCGCGCGGAGGATCGCGGCCGAATTGGACGCACTGCCGCTGGCCGTTCCGGCGGACCTGTGCGCTCGGCTATCGCAGCTGATTTCGACGTCGATGGGCGGGTCCAGCGGCGTGCTGCTGTCGATCGCATTCGCCTCGCTCAGTGCTGACCTTGCTCTCGGATCGCCTCCTGGTCCGGCCTTGTCGCGCGCCATACAGGCGATCCAGCAGTACGGCGGAGCATCGCTGGGCGACCGCACCATGCTCGACGCTCTGATACCGGCTGCCCGCGCGCTGGCGACCACAGGGTCATTGGTGCACGCGGCGTCCGCCGCAGCCGAGGGAGCCGAATCCACCGCCGACATGCCCGTCGCGCGGGCGGGCCGCTCCAGCTACGTCGGTGCGGAACATCTCACGGGCACAAGGGATCCGGGTGCAGCCGCGATCGCCGTGATCTTCTCTGCGATGGCGGCCGGGTAGCTCCCAGGTGCGACGTGAGGTTAACGCCGGACCTCGCGCACGTCGCAGTGATCGCGTCACCGGATCATGGTGCGCAGCTTCTTGATCGCGGCTCGTGCGCGTTCCCGGGCGGCGCGGGCGATCACCATGCCAGGGGGCAGATCCGGCCAGATCAGCTCGCGCAGATATCCGGCGTCGACGGTGCGGCCCCGTTGGATGCGGAGACGCTCAACGATGCTGTGGCCCAAGGAAAGTCGAACGCCGGCGGCGAATCCGCGCAGCGCCGGGCGCCATTGGCCGCGCCGGACCGCGTTGGCCAGCAGCAGGGGATAGATCAGCAGGAACCGCGGGACCACCGACGGCCACAGCCGCAGCGGCAGGTTCTTCACCAGCAGCATGGGCAGGTTCTTGAACATCTGCTCGACGGCGAAGCCGGGAATCCGCCCGCTGGTGCTGCCCTGGTCGTGGTAGGTCACGGCGTCGGAGCGGTAGAACACCCGCAAGCCGGCCAGTTGCGCCCGGAACGAGAGGTCGACATCCTCGAAGTAGGCGAAGTAGGCCTCGTCGAACAGCCCGATCCGGTCGAACAGCGTGGCCCGGTACAGGCTGGCGCCGCCGGAGGCGGAGAACACATACCCGGACGGGCGGACCGGTTCGGCCGGCTGGTCGCGATCCCGGGGGAAGGCGATGCCCCACACCGACAGGAAGTCGCCGGTGCTGTCGACGGTCTTGCCGTCGGCCATCAGCAGCCGGCTGGTGGCGATCCCGGCGTCCGGGTGCTCGGCCAGCGCCGCGGCCAGATGCTCCAGCCAGTCCGACTCGGCGACGGCGTCGTTGTTGAACAGCGCCACGAACTCGAACCCGGCCGCCAAGGCGTGCCGGATCCCGGTGTTCACCCCGCCGGCGAAACCCAGGTTGGTGGCGTTGCGCAGCACCACCAGTGGCCGGCCGATCTCCCGGCGGAGCCGGTCCAGCACCTGCACCGAGTCGTCGGTGGACCCGTTGTCCACCACCACGATGCTCAGGTCGGGGTAGGTCTGCCGGGCCAGCGACCGGACGCTGTCGGCGAGCCGGTCCGCGCCATTCCAGTTGGGCACCACCACGGCCACCGAACCGGGCCGCCGGACGCCGCTCACCGGCCGGTCAACCGATCCTGGCCCGCGCCCGCGCCGGGATGCGGGCCAGCACCTGGGCGGTCTTGCGCGCGGTCGCTACCGGGCCCTCGGCCCGCAGGTGCTGCCACGCGGTGGTCCGGTAGTCCTGCGCGATGCGCCGCAGTGACCGGGGCGCGGGCTCGACCGGCTGCGGCACGTCCGGCAACGGCACCCGGCCGTAGCCCTCCGGCGCGATCGGGATGTAGGCCTCGCTGTCGTACACCGGCTCCCAACCGGAGCCGAACTGCGGCCGGTGCCCCTGCTCGGCGACCTGCCGCTGGGCCTGCCGGAGGATCTCCAGATAGCGGCGGCCCTGCAGGGCGGGGGACAGCGTCAGCAGGGCGCTCCGCCGGGCCGCCGCGCCCATCCTGGCCCGCTCGAGCCCGTCGTCCAGCAGCGCCAGGATCGCCTCGGTGAACTCCGGCACCGTCGAGGCGAGCATGCCGGTCACCCCCGGCACGATGGCCTCGCGGAACGGCTGGGTCGACGAGGCGACCGTCGGCACGGCGACCAGCGCCGCCTCCAACCACTTGATGGCGCTCTTGGCCTCGTTGAACCGCCGCCCCGGCGACAGCGGGGCCAGGTTCACGTCCAGTCCGCGCAGCGCGCCCGGCAGGTCGTACCACGGCATCATCGGCAGCCGGGTGACGCGTCCGGCCATTTCGTCCATGGCCGGCGTGGTCTCCAGCAGGCCGCCGACGGTGAGCTGCACGTCCGGACGGTGCCGCATCACGGCCAGCACCGCCGGCTCCACGAAGGCCCAGTCCTCGTTGTGCGTGCTCGTCCCGGACAGGTAGCCGATGCGCGGCGGCCCGGACTCCCGCGGCCGGCGCAGGTAGGCGTCGCTGGCCCGGCCGAGTTCGATCCCGACGCCGTTGGCGAACCGGTGGGTCGGCATGCCGGTTAGCCGGGCCACCTCGTCGCACAGCATCTCGGTGGAGCCGATGTAGGCGTCGCTGGCCTCCAGCATGGTCCGGTAGCGGCTCACCCCTCGCCAGTACAACTCGGTCTCCGGCCCGTCCAGGTGGGCCAGCACGTCGGTCAGGTCAGCCCGCACCTCCGGGTCGAACACCAGGTCGTCGACGTCGTACAGCACCGGGATCGGCTCCGGACGGGCACGCACCATGTCCACCAGGTCCAGCAACTGCTCGGTGGCCGGGCAGCGGTAGAGCACCACGGCGTCGGCGGTGCGGGCCAGCGCGGGGGCATCGATGTCCCGGTACATCCGCACGTCCATCCGCACGCCCAGGTCCGCCAGCGCCTCCTGCGGCAGCCTGCCGCGGTAGCGCAGCGGGGCCCCGCCGATGCCGGTGAGCAGCAGCACCCGGCGGATCGGCGACGGGCTGCCGGTCTGGTCACCGGCCGGCCCGGGCCGCCCCGTCACCGATCTGCCGCTCGGTCGCTCCGTCACCGATCTGCCACTCGGCCCCTCCGTCACCGATATGCCGCCCGGTCGCTCCGGCACCGATACACCGTCCAGCTGCGCCGGCTCCGCCGCCGGTCCTTCCGACCCGGCGCGGAGATCCAGCAGCCGGCGGTAGCGCTGCTCCAGGCCGTCCACCTGCTCGGCGACCGTGCGCATCTGGATCTGTCCCGGTGCCGGGCGCAGCCGCTCCAGCAGGTCGCGGTCGCGCACCAGGGAAGCCATGGCGGCGCTCAACGCGGCCGCGTCGGCGCGCGGCACCACCAGCCCGTTCTCGCCGTGCCGCACCGCCTCCATCGGGCCGGGGTTGTCCCCGGTCAGCACGATGGTCCCGGAGTTCAGCGCCTCGCGGGTGATCAGCGAGAACGACTCGGTCGCGACCGACGGCAGCAGCAGCACGTCGTAGCCGGCCAGTACCTCACCGACCTGCTCCGGTTCGTACGGAGGGAGCGAATGCACCTCGGCGGGCATGCCGGGCGGGAGGTCCATGCCGTACACGTCCAGCTGCCAACCGGCAAGGCCGGCAAGCAGTCGCGCGGCGTCCATGGCGACGCCGGCACCCTTCAGCGGATGGGTGCCGCCGGCGTAGACGAACCGCACCGGGTCCTCGGCGGTGCGCTCGGGCCGCAGCGGCCGCTCGGGAAGGGGGATCAGCGCCGGGTTCTCGTCCAACTCCAGCCGCTGCGGGTCGACCCCGTTGGCGCGCAGCAGCTCCACCATGGTCGCCGACGGGGCGAGTACCAGATCGGCCGCGTCCAGGTGAGCCGACAGGCCGCGGTTGCGCCGTACCAGCCAGTCGTTGTCCCGGTCGCACGGGCACACCCCGCACTGCACGACCTCGCAGCAGGGCCGCAGGCCGCGGTCGGCCAGGAACTGCCGCGCGCACCACCACCACATGTCGTGCATGGTCAGCACCACCGGGCAACCGGCCGCCCGCGCGATGGTCAGCAGCCCGCCGCCGAGGCCCTGCATGCTGTGGAAGTGCACGACGTCCGGCCGGGTGGACTCCAAGAAGCGGCGGAACGCGGCCTCCATCCGGGCGTTGGCGTAGTTTTCGTCGCTGTCCCAGTGCAGCATGCCGGTGGTGACCACCCAGTGCACCCGGACCCCGGAGTCCTCGGTCTCGGTCCAGGACCACATGTCCGGCTCGGACTCGTCGTAGGCGCCGGTGAAGACGTCCACCCGATGGCCGCGTGCGGCCAACTCGTCGGCGATGCGCTGCGGGATGAGCGTGCCCCCGGAGACCAGGTTGGGCGGGTAATGGGCCGTTACCACCGCGATACGCACGAGCAGCGATCCTATCGGCGGCGCGCGCGGGCGAGGGCGGCCAGCACCGCACGGCGGGAGCCACGCACCAGCAACCGGCGCAGGCCGTGCACCTCGTGGTAGGCCCTGATCTGGTCGGTGAGCAGCCCGAACCGGGACCGCGGCCGGCTCGCCGCGGCTACCGGCCGGAACCGCGCCCGCCGGTCGGCGGCCGGCCAGGGGTCGTCGCAATAGGCCGCCAGCGGCGCCAGCACCCGCCGCCAGGTGAACGACGGCGCCAGCTCACGCACCGCCGCGCGGGCCCGGCGGGCCTGCTCGGCATCCGTCAGCAACTCCCGCAGCGCGTCGGCCAGCGCGGTACTGTCCTCGGCCGGCACCGCCCGGCCCAGCCCGTGCCGGGCCACCAGGGTGGCGAACTCGTCGCCTTCCGTGCACACGATCGGCAGACCGGCCCACAGGTAGTCCAGCATCCTGGTGCGGAAGCTGTACGCGGTCTCCACGTGCAGGTAATGGGTGGACACCCCGATGTCGGCGTCGGCCAGGAACCGCCCGCGCTCGTCGTAGGGAACCCAGCCCTCGCGGAAGAACACGTGGGTGTCCAGCACACCAAGGTCACGGGCCAGGTCGATCGCCTGGCGCAGCACCGTGGTGGACAGGTCGTCCAGCGACGGGTGCTTGGTGCCCATGAACACCAACCGCAGCCGGGGCAACTCGGGCACCAGTTTGCTGACCGCCTCCACCAGGGTCAGCGGGTCGAACCAGTTGTAGACACCGCCGGCCCACAGCAGTAGTTGGTCGTCCGGTCCGATGCCCGGCGTGCTGCCGCGCAGTGCCCCGGTACGGGCCGGGGCCGGTTCGTCGGGGATTCCGAACGGGGCGATGTCGATCAACCGGCGCAGGCTCTTGTCCTGCCGGTAGGTCGACGGGTTGACCCGGCCCAGTGCCGACAGGTAGCCCAGCCACAGGTCCCGTTGCCGCTCGGTGGCACACAGGAAGAAGTCGCCGTTCTCCAGTTGGATGTTCAGAGCCTCCAGTCCGACGCCCATCATGGCGGTCCGCTGGGCCGGCGGTGCGTCCTGGGAGCCCTCCAGGATCTCCAGGTGGATCGGGTCGTACAGGTCGATCACCAGCTTGGCGCCGACCTCCAGCAGCCACGGGTGGGTGCGCAGGGTGAAGCCCTGCAGCACGATGATGTCCTGTCCGGCGGCCAGGCCGCCGAGGTTGCCGCCGGAACCGTCGCAGACCGCGAAATGCGGTGACGAGGCGGCCGCCCGGCGGGTCGACGCCAGCCGGACGTCGTGGTGCTCGGCGAGCAGGATGGCGATGTTCCATGCCCTGATGGCCGGCCCGGCCATCGACGCGCCGATCGCGTCGTCGGTGATGATGAGGATCTTCTGCCGCTTCACCGCCGGTCCTGGCCCCCTCCGGCGGTCAGTGGGGCGGGCGTGCCGTCCGCGGCCGTCGGATCGTGCGCGCCGGTGGTGACGGCAGGAACGGACGCGTCGGTGACGGTCCCCGCGGCATCCCCGTCACCGCCGGTGTTGTCCAGCGCCATCGGCGTGGGCGGCTGCAGGTTGCCCCACCGGCTGCCCATGGCCACTAGGCCCGCCTCCCGCGGGGTGCCGCGCAGCACGTCGAAGCGGGCCGCCCGCGCCCAGTGGTCGAAGACCACGGACAGCGTCTCGTCCTTCAGGGCCACGTACAGGTCGTAGGTGCCCTTGAGCAGCCGCAGCCCGGGCAGCCGGACGTCGATGGTGCCGGACCCGGACAGCGTCTGCGGAATGTACTCGGCGTCCCTGGTGTGGTGGTTCCAGATGTGCATGCCCTCCACGGTGTGCACGGAGACCGAGAACACCGGCCGGGTCACCGGCCGGGTCGCCCGCCAGTGCAGCCGGATGGTCACGTCGTCACCGGTGTGCATGGTGCGCACGTCGTTGCCGTGATCGTCCAGCAGCTCGACCCGGTCCACGCTGATCTCACCGGTGCCGTACCGGGTTCCGCCGGACTCCACCGCGCGTGCCTGGTGTCCCACGTCCAGGTACCGGTCCACGATGCCGGCGGCCGGACCGGTGTCCACCACGGTGCCGTGCGACAGCCAGGCGGCCGTGTCGCAGAACGTCCGCATGTCGCCAAGACCGTGGCTGACCACCACCACCGTGCGGCCCTGCTGCTTGAACTCGGCGAACTTCTCCTTGCACTTGGCCTGGAACGACATGTCGCCGACCGCGAGGATCTCGTCCACCAGCAGGATGTCCGGCTCGACGTGGATGGCCACCGAGAAACCCAGCCGCACGTACATCCCGGAGGAGTAGTTCTTCACCGGCTGGTCGATGAACGCCCCCACTCCGGCGAAATCGGCGATCTCGTCGAACTTGGCGTCCAGTTCCTTACGGGACATGCCCAGGATGGAGCCGTTGAGGTAGACGTTCTCCCGGCCGGTCAACTCCGGGTGGAAGCCCGACCCCAGCTCGAGCATGGAGGCCATCCGGCCCTGCGAGACGATCCGTCCCTCGTTGGGCTGCAGGATCTTGGCGATGCACTTGAGCAGAGTCGACTTGCCCGACCCGTTGTCGCCCATCAGACCGAAGGTGGTGCCGACCGGGACGTCGAAGCTGACGTCCCGCAGCGCCCAGAACTCCTCGTAACTGGCCCGTTTGCGGCGCATCACCGTGGCCTTGAGCGACTGGTTGTGCTCGGAATAGATCCGGAACGACTTGCTGACGCCCTGCACGCTGACGGCGACGTCGGTCACAGTTCCTCCACCAGCCGGGGCGCG
>DASSTH010000384.1:0-6347 GCA_035708025.1 Nakamurella sp.
GTGACCACCAGCGCGAACGCCGCACTGGTGCCCTTGGCGTGGTCCCGCCCGATGATCTGCAGGCCGCCGCCGACCACGTGCAGCTTGTTCAGCGGGTCGGTGACGGCGTAGTCGGCCAGCAGCAGCGACACCGCCGCCTTCTCGAACACGTCGCTCATGGCGTTGCCCCCATCCCGGGCGTCCCGGCTCCGGATGCGTCGGTCATGTCTCGATCCTTCCCCACCGCGACGCCGTCGGTGGCGGGCGCATCCAGGAACCACTCGGACCGCATGCCGGGCGGGCGACCCGGCTCTATGTAGTGCTCGGTGCCGAACGCCGCCGCGAACACCTCCGGCGGCATGGCCAGGAAGAAGCCGACGTCGGTGACCTGGCTGGCATGTGCCTGCAGCGCCTGGCGCTTGCGATCCAGGAACTCCGACACGTCCACCTGCCAGTGGATCTCCGCCTCCGGGGTGCCCATCGGGTTGCCGTCGTCCATCGGAGCGTCCGGATCGAAGTCGGTCATGTCGGCATCGGCCGCCTCACCGGCCTGCCCCGTCACGGCCGCCTGGTGGGCCATGGCCTGTTCGGCGGCGTCACCGGCCTGGTCGGGCGCAGCCTGCCGAGCCGCCCCACCGGCCTGTCCGGGCGCGGCGGCTCGGTCCGAGGGGTCACCAGCCTGGTCAGGCGTCGCCCGTTCCGCGGCGACCTGGGCCGCCGCTGCCAACGCCTGCTGGCGCAACCGGCGCATGGCGTCGCGATTCATCGTCGACTCCAGCACCCGGGGTGGCCGGGCGGCCAGTTCGGCGGCCCGGTGCCCCACCCGGTGCACCTGGATGTGGTCGGGGTGCCCGTACCCGCCGTGCCAGTCGTAGCAGACCAGCACGTCGGCGTCCTCGGCGTCCAGGATCGCGGCCAGCCGAGCTGCCGCCTCGTCCCGGTCCGCGTTGCAGAACGCGTTCGGGGCGCCGTTCTGCTCCCAGCCGGTCATCCCGGAGTCGGCGTAACCCAGCCAGTGGATCCCGGCGGTGCCCAGCACCCGGGCCGAGTTCTCCGCCTCCCTCCGGCGCCGGTCGACGACCGTCTCCCCGGGACCGAGATCCGCCGGTGCCTCCCCGTGGTCGCCGTTGGTGCCGTACACCACCACCACGCGGTAACCCTGCGCCGCGGCCTTCGCCATGGTGCCGGCGGTCTGCGACGCCTCGTCGTCGGGATGCGCGTGGAAGAACACGAGCGTCCGGTGCTTTCGGGTGCTGGTGGCGGGCTCGGTCACGCGCCCCATGATGGCAGTCGGCCTGGACGGCCCGGTCCGCCCGGGTGGATTGCCGGTATAGTCCCGGTTCCATGGCAGCAAGCGCGGGACCTGCGGCGACGCGGCTGGTCATGATCGTGTTCGGTATCGGCGGCCTGGCCATGTTCGCCGTCGGCGCAGTGCTGTGGTTCGCCAACTCCGGTGACGACGCCTCGTCGGCGACCATCCGCACCCTCGGCCTGGCACTGTGCATCCTGGGTGCGGTGGACCTGGTGGCGTCGGTGGTGATCACCCAGGTGCTGCGCCGGCGCCGCCGCCCGGCGGGATACGACGGCCAGCCGGTGACGTACACCGAGGGCATGCCCCCGCCCGGGATGCTGTAGCCCCGCTGTACCCCCGCGTTTGCGTCCTGCAGATCGAGCGTCATCACGCGCACTGTGCAGGACGCGACGGGAACCGGTGATGACGCAACGTGCGGCACCGGAGGCCCGCCCCGGGTAACGCCCGATGTCCAGCACCGTCAAGGGTGCGTCCCAGACGCATCAGGTGCGTCGCAGACGCATCGCTATCACCTCGGCAGGAGCCCCCGATAATGTTCGCTGGATCCACCACACCTGGGGGAGATGCCAAGTCGGCTCACCGGTGACCCGATCACCGGAAGTCGCGGGACGGCATGGCGACGATCAGGTCGACCGCCGCGATCCGGTCCGCCACGATGGAGATCGCCCCGCCGTCGCGTTCCACCACGCCGCGGATCAACAGTGACGGGGATCCCCGGGCCACCCGGCGGTGCCGCTGCCACAGCCCCACCGAGCAGATCACGTTGACCATCCCGGACTCGTCCTCCAGGTTGATGAAGATCACCCCGGACGCGGTGGCCGGCCGCTGCCGGTGCGTGACCATCCCGGCCACCAGCACCCGGGTGCCGTGCTCGACGTCGTGCAGGCCGGCCGCGGTGACCACGCCCAGGGCGGCCAGCCGCTCCCGGGTGAACTCGGTGGGATAGCGCGTCGGGGAGATGCCGGTGGCCCAGATGTCGGCGACGGTCAGTTCGATGTCGCTCATGCCGGGCAGCGTCGGGGCGTCCAGGCCGACCAGGCTGCCCGGCAGCATGCCGTCCCGGACCGCGGCCGCGGCACCCGCGGACCACAGGGCGTGCCGGCGGTCCGGGCGAGTGCCACGCGCGCGTCCCGGATCGTCGCCGGGTCCGGGATCGCCGGCAGGCCCCGGATCGTCGGCGGATCGCGGATCGTCGGCGCGTCCCGGATCGCCGGCGCGTCCCGGATCGTCGGCGGATCCCGGATCACCGGCCGGCGCGGATCTGCCGGCGCGTGCCGCACCATCCGTCCGTCCCGGCCCTTGGCGATCGCGCGCCCGGTCCGCTGCCCGCCCCAGCCCGTCCAGCGCCCCGGCGGTGGCCAGCGCCTCGGCCTGGGCCGACGTCATCGTCACCGCCGACATCAACGCCTCCAGGTCCGGGTAGCCGTCCACCGGCCGGGCCGCGACGATCTTGTCGGCCAGCTCGTCGCCGATGGTCCGGATGCCCGACAACCCCAGCCGCACCGCCGGTTTCCCGTCCGGCCCCGGCTCCAGGCCGGGCTGCGCACCGGAGATGTTGATGTCCGGCCGGCGGACCGTGACCCCGTGCCGGCGGGCGTCGGCCACCAGCGACTGCGGCGAGTAGAACCCCATCGGCTGGGCACGCAGCAGCGCCGCGCAGAATGCCGCCGGGTGGTGCAGCTTGAGGTAGGCGGAGTAGAAGACCAGCGAGGCGAAGCTCAGCGCATGCGACTCGGCGAAGCCGAAGTTGGCGAACGCCTGCAGCCGCTCGTAGATGCTGTCGGCCAGTTCGCCGGTGATGCCGTGCAGTTCGCGCATCCCGGTGTACAGCCGCTCGCGCAGCTGGCGCATCTTCTCGGTGGACCGCTTGGAGCCCATGGCCCGGCGCAACTGGTCGGCCTCGCCCGCGTTGAACCCGGCCACGTCGACCGCGAGTTCCATCAGCTGCTCCTGGAACAACGGGATGCCCAGGGTCTTGCCCAATGCCCGCTCCATGGCCGGGTGCTCGATGACGGCGGGCTCCAACCCGTTGCGGCGCCGGATGTACGGGTGCACCGAGCCGCCCTGGATGGGGCCGGGCCGGATCAGCGCCACCTCCACCACCAGGTCGTAGAACTCGCGCGGCTTGAGCCGGGGCAGGGTGGCCATCTGGGCCCGCGACTCCACCTGGAACACCCCGACCGAGTCGGCCCGCTGCAGCATCTCGTACACCGCCGGCTCGGACAAATCCAGTGCGGCGAAGTCGATATCCACGCCCTCGTGCTCGCGGACCAGGTCGACCGCGTAGTGCAGTGCGGACAGCATGCCCAGGCCCAGCAGGTCGAACTTGACCAGCCCGATGGCGGCGCAGTCGTCCTTGTCCCACTGCAGCACGGTGCGGTTCTCCATGCGGGCCCACTCCACCGGGCACACCTCGGCGACCGGCCGGTCGCAGATCACCATGCCGCCGGAGTGGATGCCCAGGTGCCGCGGGAAGTCCTGCACCTGACCGGCCAACTCGATCACGTCCGGCGGGATGTCCGTGCCGCCGCCGGCGGTCTGCGCCGTCTGTACTGCCAATGGGGTCCAGCCGTCCAGTTGCTTGGAGTAGGCGTCCTGCTGACCGGGCGAATGGCCCAGCGCCTTGGCCATGTCGCGCACCGCCATCCGCGGCCGGAAGGTGTTGACGTTGGCCACCTGCGCCGCCCGGTCCCGGCCGTACTTGGCGTAGACGTACTGGATCACCTCCTCCCGCCGGTCGGACTCGATGTCCACGTCGATGTCCGGCGGGCCGTCCCGCTCGGGCGCCAGGAACCGCTCGAACAGCAGGCCGTAGCCGACGGCGTCCACCGCGGTGATGCCCAGCGCGTAGCACACCGCGGAGTTGGCGGCCGAACCCCTTCCCTGGCAGAGGATGTCGCTGCGCCGGCAGAACTCGGTGATGTCGTGCACCACCAGGAAGTAGCCGGGGAAGTTCAGCGCGGCGATGATCGCCAGCTCCTTGTCGATCTGCGCGTAGGCCTGCGGGTTGCGTTCCGGCGGGCCGTACCGGCGCCGCGCCCCGGCCAGGGTCAGCTCGCGCAGGTAGCTGTTCTCGTCGTGCCCGGGCGGCACGTCGAACGGCGGCAGCTGCGGGGCGACCAGGTGCAGGTCGAACGCGCACTGCTCGCCCAGCGCCGCGGCCGTCGGCACGGCCTGCGGGTAGCGGGCGAACAGCTCGGCCATCTCGGCGCCGGAGCGCAGGTGCGCGCCCGGCCCGGCCGGCAGGTACGGGTCGGCCTCGGCCAGGCTGCGCCGGGCCCGGACCGCCGCCACCGCGGCACCCAGCCGGGCGGCCCGCGGGTCGGCGTAGTGCGCGGCCGTGGTGGCCACCACCGGCAGATCGAGTTCGGCGGCCAGACCGGCCAGCGCGTCGTTGTCCTCGTCGTCGGTGGGCACCAGGTGCCTGGTGAGCTCGACCACGACGTTGCCGGCGCCGAAACGCTCGACCAGGGCGAGGAGCTCGCGGCGGGCGCCGTCCGGTCCGGCACGGGCCAGCGCCCGCCGGACGGAGCCCTTGCGGCAGCCGGTCAGTACCAGCCAGTGCCCTCCGGCGGCGTCGGCCAGGGTGTCCAGGTCGTAGACCGGACGGCCCTTCTCCCCGCCGGCCAGTTGGGCGTCGCTGATCTGCCGGGACAGCCGCCGGTATCCCTCCTGGCCGCGGGCCAGCACCAGCAGGTGCTCCCCGACCGGGTCCGGCACGCCCAGTTGCGGCTCCGGCAGGCCGAGCGAGAGTTCGGCCCCGTACAGGGTTTTCAGCTCGGTGCCGCGGGCCGCCTCGCAGAACCGCACCACCCCGTACAGCCCGTCCCGGTCGGTGATGGCCAGCGCGTCGAGCCCCAACTGCAGCGCCTCGGCGACCAGTTGCTCCGGAGTGGAGGCCCCGTCCAGGAAGCTGAATGCCGAGTGGCAGTGCAGTTCGGCGTAGGGCACCGTTGGCGGCTTGGCCCCGGTGCGGCGTCCCGGGTCGGGCCGGCGCGGCGAGGCCAGGTCCGCCGTGCGGATCGAGCGCACCATGTGCCGCGGCCCGTCCCCGCGGGGCGGCCGCCCGGCCATCACCCTGGACAGTTCCTCCCACGGCACCGGCGGGTTGGACCAGCCCATCAGTCGTACACCGCCTCGACGTGCCAGCCGCCGGGGCCGTATCCCAGCAGCACGGGCGGCCCGGCATCGGTCGTCACCTGCATGCGGGCCTGCTGTGCGGCGGGAGCGGTGACGAGGCTGCCGGCCGCCCCCGATCCCGCCCCGGCCCACCACCGTTCGTCCAGCAGCCAGGGGCCGGCCCAGGACACCACCCGCCGTCCGTCGACGGCGGCCGGCGTGCCGGTCAGCAGTCCGCGGTCGGTGACGTGGACCTCGTGCCCGGCCGGGTCGGTGACCCGGATCCCGCGTCCGGCCGGGTCGGTGACGACGGTCCCGCGCCCCGCCGGGTCGGTGACGACGGTCCCCCGCCCCGCCGGGGCGGTGATGGCGGTCCCCCGCCCCGCCGGGTCCGCGGCTGCGCCTCCGGGCCGGCCCAGCCGCGAGGGCGACGGTGCCGGCAGCGCACCCGGCCACGGCGCGGCGGGATCGCGCTCCGGGGTCTTCTGCTCACCCCAGGCGACCAGGGTGACGCGATCGGCCGGGCCGCGGCCGCCCGACAACGCCGGCGTCAGAACGGCTTCCGGCCCGAGCAGGCCCTGGATCCGGGCGAACGCCCAGCCCGCGCGATGGTCGTCCTGGCCGTCCGACCCCCACAGCCCGTACTGGATCAGCCCGGCACCGACCGCCTCGACCGGTTCCAGCCGGAGCCGGGTGATGGCGCCGGGCCGGCCTGGTGCCGGAGCGCCCGGCCGGCCCGGCATCTGGGCAGCGGCGGACCGGGCGTGCAGGTGAGCGGACCCGGTGAGCCACCCGTCCAACTGCCAGCGCAGCCGGTCGGCGGTGGCTGCCGCGGTGAGCGGGCGGGCGCAGTGCCAGATCCTGGTCAGCGTGGCACCACGTTCGGTGCTGGCGGTGATCGCCAGCCGGGTACAGGCCAGGCCGGCGCCGGCCAGCC
>DASSTH010000385.1:0-3852 GCA_035708025.1 Nakamurella sp.
GCCGCGTATCCGGGACTTCCGCGGGCTGTCCGACCGGCAGTTCGACGGCAACGGCAACTACACCTTCGGGCTGTCCGAGCAGTCGATGTTCCACGAGATCGACATCGACCGGATCGACCGGCCGCGGGGGATGGACATCACCGTGGTCACCACCGCGAAGACCGACGACGAGGGCCGGGCACTGTGCCGGCTCCTGGGCTTCCCTTTCAAGGAGAACTGAGCATGGCGAAGACCGCCCTGATCAACAAGGCCAAGCGCAAGCCGAAGTTCGCGGTGCGCGCCTACACCCGCTGCAACCGGTGCGGCCGGCCGCACTCGGTCTACCGCAAGTTCGGCCTGTGCCGGATCTGCCTGCGGGAGATGGCGCACGCCGGCGAGCTGCCCGGCGTCACCAAGTCCTCCTGGTAAGCCGCGCCTTGCGAGGATCAACTTCGCGGCGAACCGGGCAATCCGGGCGCGAATCCGGGAAGTTGATCCTCGCGGGCAGAAGTTGATCCTCGCGGATCGAGACAACCGCACGACCCACCGAACATCGCCACAGGCCCCGGGTGACCGGGGAACCAGGTGAGAAAGGCACCACGGCCATGACGATGACCGACCCGATCGCGGACATGCTCACGCGTATCCGCAACGCGAACTCGGCATACCACGACCAGGTGGTGATGCCCTTCTCCAAGCTGAAGGGCACCATCGCCGACATCCTGGTCAAGGAGGGCTACATCGCCTCCTGGACCACCCAGGACGCGCCCGTCGGCAAGTCCCTGGTGATCAACCTGAAGTACGGGCCGGCCCGCGAGCGGTCGATCGCCGGGCTGCGCCGGGTGTCCAAGCCGGGCCTGCGGATCTACGCCCGCTCCACCGAGCTGCCCAAGGTGCTCGGCGGGCTGGGCATCGCGATCATCTCGACCTCGACCGGTCTGCTCACGGACCGGCAGGCCGCGAAGAAGAAGGTGGGCGGGGAAGTCCTCGCCTACGTCTGGTAAGGCGGAGCAACATGTCGCGAATCGGAAGGATGCCGATCGCCATCCCCAGCGGGGTGGACGTGACGATCGACGGCCAGCAGGTGACTGTCAAGGGGCCCAAGGGCTCGCTGAGCCACACGGTGGTCTCGCCGATCACGGTGAGCAGGGGCAACGGCGACACCGACGGGGCGCTGGTGGTCTCCCGGCCGGACGACGAGCGGGACTCCCGCTCCCGGCACGGCCTGACCCGCACCCTGGTCAACAACATGGTCATCGGCGTCACGCAGGGCTACAGCAAGTCGCTGGAGATCGTCGGCGTCGGCTACCGGGTGACGGCCAAGGGCCGCGACCTGGAGTTCGCCCTCGGCTTCTCACACCCGGTGCCGGTGCCGGCGCCCGAGGGCATCACGTTCGTGGTGGACTCGCCGACCAAGTTCCGCGTCGAGGGCATCGACAAGCAGTTGGTCGGCGAGGTCGCCGCCAACATCCGCAAGCTGCGCAAGCCCGACCCGTACAAGGGCAAGGGCGTGCGCTACGCCGGCGAGAACGTCCGGCGCAAGGTCGGAAAGACGGGTAAGTGATCATGGCAGCCAACGTTTCCCACGCCAGGGCGATCGCCCGCGGCCGCCGGCACTTCCGGCTGCGCAAGAAGGTCGTGGGCACCGCCGCCCGGCCCCGGCTGGTGGTCACCCGCTCGGCCCGGCACATCGGCGCCCAGCTGGTGGACGACTCCGCCGGCCGTACCCTGGCCTCGGCGTCCACCCTGGAGGCCGAACTGCGCGGCGCGAGCGGCGACAAGTCGGCCAAGGCCAAGCTGGTCGGCGAGCGGATCGCCGAGCGGGCCAAGGCCGCCGGTATCAGCGCGGTGGTGTTCGACCGCGGCGGTGACGCCTACCACGGGCGGATCGCGGCGCTGGCCGACGGCGCTCGCTCCGGCGGGCTGGAGTTCTAGGACATGAGCAACACGCACACGATCGAGAGGGACATCTGATGCCCGGACCCGCACGCCGCGATTCGGCCGACCGGGGCGAGAGCCGCGACCGGCGGGACCGCCGCGACCGCCGCGACGGCGGCCGCCGGGACGCCCCGGCCGAGAAGAACCCGTACCTGGAGCGGATCGTGGTGACCAACCGGGTCGCCAAGGTGCACCAGGGCGGCCGGCGGTTCAGCTTCACCGCCCTGGTGGTCGTCGGTGACGGCGACGGCCGGGTCGGCGTTGGCTACGGCAAGGCCAAGGAGATCCCCGCGGCCATCGCCAAGGGCGTCGAAGAGGCCAAGAAGCACATGTTCGCGGTGCCCCGCATCGGCGGCACCATCCCGCACCCCGTGCAGGGCGAGGCGGCGGCCGGTGTGGTGCTGCTGCGCCCGGCGTCGCCCGGTACCGGTGTGATCGCCGGTGGTCCGGTGCGCGCGGTGCTGGAGTGCGCCGGCATCAGCGACGTGCTGAGCAAGTCGCTGGGGTCGAAGAACGCCATCAACATCGTGCACGCCACGGTGGCGGCGCTGAAGGGCCTGCAGCGCCCCGAGGCGATCTCCGCCCGCCGTGGGCTGCCGATCGAGCATGTGGCACCGGCCGCGATGTTGCGCGCCCGTGCCGGACAGGCGGTGTGACATGGCCGCGAACACGCCACCGGACAACCCCCGGCTGCGCATCACCCAGGTGCGCTCGCTGATCGGCGCCAAGCCGAAGGCGCGCGCCTCGGTGCGCTCGCTGGGTCTGAAGCGGATCCACCAGAGCGTGGTCGTCGAGGACACCCCTCAGGCCCGCGGCTACCTGCACGCGGCCAGCCACCTGCTGGTCGCTGAGCCGGTCGAGAACGAAGCGGAAGTGACGAACCGTGACAATTAAGGTCCACCACCTGCGCCCCGCCCCGGGCGCCAAGACCGCGAAGACCCGGGTGGGTCGCGGCGATGCGTCCAAGGGCAAGACGGCGGGCCGGGGCACCAAGGGCACCGGCGCCCGCAAGAACGTGCCCGCCACCTTCGAGGGCGGCCAGCTGCCGCTGCACATGCGGCTGCCCAAGCTCAAGGGGTTCAGCAACCGCTTCCGCACCACCTACCAGGTGGTCAACGTCGGCCAGCTGGCCGAGCGGTTCCCGCAGGGCGGGACCGTCGGCGTGACGGACATCGTCGCGGCCGGCCTGGTGCGCTCCGGCGCCAAGGTCAAGGTGCTCGGTGACGGGGACCTCGGCGGCGTCGCCCTGTCGGTGACCGCCGACGCGTTCTCCGGTTCGGCGCGGGAGAAAATCGCCGCCGCCGGCGGCTCCGTCACCGTCGCGGCCGGCACCGTCACCACCCCGTAGTTCCTGCAACGCGCCGGCCCGCCGCCTCCGGCCGGACGGTTCGACCGAGCCGTCCGGGACGCCCGGATTGCGGCGGGCGGTGCGTTACAGTCGTTGTCGGCCCCGGCCGGGGCGCTCCAGGAGGACCCTTTGCTCACCGCCTTCCTCTCGGCGTTGAAGACGCCGGATCTTCGCAAGAAGATCCTGTTCACGCTGGCCATGCTGGCGGTGTACCGGGCGGGCGCCACGCTGCCCTCGCCCGGGGTCAACTACAAGGCCATCAACCAGTGCCTGACCGAGACCAGCGGGCAGAGCAACGACGTCTACACACTGCTGAACCTGTTCTCCGGTGGTGCGCTGCTGCACCTGTCGGTGTTCGCGCTGGGCATCATGCCGTACATCACGGCCTCGATCATCGTGCAGTTGCTGGTCGTGGTGATCCCGCGGTTCGAGCAGCTGAAGAAGGAGGGTCAGGCCGGCCAGGCCAAGATGACCCAGTACACCCGGTACCTGACCATCGGGCTGGGCGTGCTGCAGTCGACCGCCTTCATCGCGCTGGCGCTGAACGGCCAGATGTTCGGCAACTGCTCGGTGGCCGACCAGGTCAT
>DASSTH010000386.1:0-12253 GCA_035708025.1 Nakamurella sp.
GGTCGACCCAGCCCCGGACGGCATGGCCAGCGTCCGCGCCGACGTCTCAGCTCCGCACGCGCAGCTGGCGTACGGCGTGCTGGACCACATCGCCGGGACCCTGCAATCGGCCGGTCTCGCCAACGGCCGCGGTCGCAACCAACTGCGCGCCGACGTGTTCACCGACCTGTTCCGTTCGCTGGCCGCCACCGGCCATGCCTCGGTCGACGGCCTGGGCCGGCCGTGCGACTCCGACGGTGCGGCAGCTCCGCATGGCGGCGGGGCGCCTGCCCAACCCGACACGGCTCCTCCGGATGCGGGTGCTGCTACTCGCAACGACCCAGGCACCGACACACGGTCCGACTCCGACGGCGCGTCGCGTTTCCACGCCGACACCGCGCCCCCGGACACCGACACCCCGGCACGCGACGACGCAGACACCGACACACGGTCCGACTTCGAGGGCACAGCGCCCCCGGATCCCGCAGGCGCCGCGCCCCGGGATCCCGAGGGCACAGCGCCCCCGTATCCCGCCGGCGCCGCGCCCCGGGATCCCGACACCCGTCTGGATGCCGCCGGTGCAGCGCAACCGCTGCCGATCTGCCTCAACGTCTACGTCGACGCCACCACGCTGGCCGGCTGGGACGAGGAACCCGCCGAACTGGCCGGACAGGGTGCGATCAGCCCGTCCCTCGCCCGCGCCCTGGCCGAATCCGCGGCCACCATCCGCACCATCGCCGTTCAGCCCTCCGGCGGGGCCTCGTCGGTTCCCGACACCGGGCCACCGGGCGCCGGGCACAGCGCCAACCCCGCCCGAGCACGAGTGTGCGGCACCGTGCTGGACGCCGGTCGGTCGGTGTACCGGCCACCGGAGCGCACTGCCGACTACGTCATCGCCCGAGACAGGATCTGTTGCGTACCGGGGTGCCGGACGCGCGCCGAGCGTTGCGATCTTGACCATCGCCGCCCCTACCGGGCGGGCGGAGCGACGTGTCCGTGCAATCTCGACCCACTGTGCCGGTTCCATCACCAGGTAAAGACATTCACCGGGTGGCGTGCCACGCCGGCTGTCGACGGCACCCTGGAGTGGACCAGTCCGATCGGCCGTCGGTACCGGACCGAGCCCGGCCATCCGCTGCGCGACGACGGGGCGGATCCGCCACCGTTCTGATCTGCCGGGCGGGTTGTCCATAACCGGCTGGCCGAACGGGCTGCGCCGACCGGTCGGCTCCTCGGTGAACCCGGCCGCTGCACGAGGTCGGGTCCACCGGCCATCCGGCGACGCGTGCAGTTGATCTACAAGTGCGTACCGATGATCCACGCGCGCGTACCGTTGAGCTCGCGTACCACTCCGTGGATCTCGCGCGGATCCACGGATCGGCGGGCGGCCGCCGGTCCGGCCGTCACCGATTCGTTACCCATCCGGCGCACCCTGCACGACGAATGGTCGACATGAGCACTCACGGGGCTCCTCCGCTGGCCGAACGCCAATCGGCCGATGATCCTCGCGCGCGGCGGGCTGGTTTCGGCGCATCCATGCTGTTCGGCATCGTGGCCGTCGGACTCACCCTCGCGGTGGGCGAACTGCTGGCCGCTGTCGGGGCATGGCTCGGTCTGCTGGACCCGGCCGCCTCGCCGTTCGGCGCGTTGGGCGCCGCGTTCATCGCCATCACCCCGGAGTGGCTCAAGGACATCGGCATCGGGCTGTTCGGGCAGAGCGACAAGGCCGCACTCGCCGTTTCGATGGTGGTCACGTTCGTCATCGTCGGCATCGTGATCGGGCTGCTCGGCAGGCTCAACATCCGGTGGGCGATCGCGCTCGGCGTCGTGCTGGTAGCGGTGACGGGCATCGCGGTACTCACCCGCGCGCACACCGGAGCGGTCGATCTCGGGCCCATCCTGCTGGGGGGCGTGGCCGGGGTGGTGTTCCTGGTACAGGTCATGCAGCGGGCCGCGGACCCGGATGATGCCCTTGCAGGCGTCGATGCCGAGCCGTCCGAGCCGCCCCGGACGGTCGATCGCCGCCGATTCCTGCAGGCCACCGGAATCGGCGCGCTGATCGCGATCGCCGCCGGCGGCCTGTCCCGGCTCGTGCCCAGCGCCGCCGACGTCGACGCGAATCGGGCCGACGTCCGGTTGCCGCCGGTGGACCGTAACGACCTTGTCGCGACCAGGGCACCCACGCCCGCCGGTCCCAGCGCGACCACCAGTCCGCCGACGACGGCCTCCGCATCCGGCGCGGGCAGTGCATCCGGCGCGGGCAGTGGACCGATCAAGCTGCCCGCCGACATCGACCCGGACGTCCCCGGCATCACGCCCTACGTCACCAGCGACGCCGGCTTCTACCGGGTGGACACCGCATTCACCCTGCCCCGCGTCACCACCGACGCCTGGCGGTTGAAGGTGCACGGCCTGGTGGACTCCCCGTTCGAGATCGACTGGTCCGACCTGCTGGCCATGCCGCAGGTGGAACGCATGATCACGCTGTGCTGCGTGTCCAACGAGATCGGCGGCAACCTGATCGGCAACGCCGCCTGGCAGGGTGTGCGGATCGCCGACCTGTTGGCCCGCGCCCGTCCGCAGGCCGGCGCCGACTGCGTCTACTCCACCAGCGCCGACGGGTTCACCGTGACCACCCCGCTGGAGGCGCTGACCGACGGCCGGGACGCCCTGCTGGCGATCGGCATGAACGGCGACCCGCTGCCCATCGAACACGGCTTCCCGGTGCGCATGGTGGTTCCGGGCCTGTACGGCTACGTGTCGGCCACCAAGTGGGTGGTCGACCTGGAGGTCACGAAGTTCTCCGAGGTGTCCGCCTACTGGACAGAACGCGGCTGGGCACCGCGCGGGCCGGTCAAGACCGCCTCCCGCATCGACACCCCGCACTATGACGTGACGGTGCCGGCCGGCGTGGTGCCGGTGGCCGGGGTCGCATGGGCTCAGCACCGCGGCATCACCGAGGTCCAGGTGCAGGTGGACGACGGTCCGTGGCGGCCGGCCGAACTGTCCGGCGCGGTGTCCGCCGACACCTGGCGGCAGTGGGTGTACCGGTGGGACACCAAGGCGGCCGGTCCGGGCAAGCACACCCTGCGGTGCCGGGCGGTGGACGGCACCGGCGTGGTCCAGGACGGCACGGAACGGCCGGTGGCCCCGGACGGCGCGACCGGTTACCACGAGGTCCCGGTCATCGTCGGCTGAACGGGCGCCGCTAGCGGGCACGACGCAGCCGGGTCATCAGCCCGTCAGCGGGCGCGACGCAGCCGGGTCATCAGTCCGTCGAACATGTCCGGCGGATACTCCCGCAGCCACCGGAACGGCTCGAAGCCGGGCAGATGCCCACCGGCCGGCCCGCCCGGCGGTGCGGACGGCGCACCGGTCCACGGAGCGGCAGCACCGGGTGACAGCGGCGAGCCCACGGGCACCCCCGCGGGCCGGCGCGGGTCCGGCACGGCCGGGCGCTGCAGCGGTACCGCCGACGACCGCATCCCGACTGGGCGGCCGACACCCCTCTGGCGGTCCCCCCGCTCTTCCTGCGACGACACGGGCGGCGAACCGGCTTGCCGCGACAACCGATGAGCGTCGGTCGCCGAGGCGCCATGATGCATCGACATGATCCCCCCACAGCGCAGCGAGCCTCCCCCGCACGCTCACGCTGTGTGTCAGACTCTACACCCTTCGTGACGCGCCGTCACTAGCTGAGCGCGGATCCATCGGCCGGGATAATCGGACGGGTGCGCAGCGGCTACATCGCCACCCCGCTAGGGGGGCCGAATCAGGTCTCGAATGAGGATGGACGGACGACGGGGCACGACTCCGGCCACCGGGTCGACTGGGTGGTGTTCGATCTGGGCGGCGTGGTGCTCACCGAGACCCGGGCACTGCCCGAGCTGGCTACCCGCCTGGGCGTGCCGGCCGAGCGCTTCGTCACCGCCTACTACCAGGCCCGGCCGGACTACGACCGCACGTCGGACCGTTCCGTGTACTGGTCGGCGGTCGCCGCCGCATGCCGGGCCGGCCGGCCGGACGAGGCGCTGACCGCGGAACTGGTCACCCTGGACGACGAGGGCTGGAGCACCACCGATCCGGCCACGCTGGACCTGATCGAGGACCTGCACACCGGCGGCACCCGGCTGGCCGTGCTGTCCAACGCGCCGGCATCGATGGGTGCCCTGGTGCGCTCCCGGCCGTGGGCGGCCGCCTTCCAACAGGTGCTGATCTCCGGTGAGCTCGGGCTCATCAAGCCGGATCCGGCAATTTACGCGGAACTGCTACGCGCGCTGGGAGCCGCCGCCGACCGCGTGGTCTTCCTGGACGACCGGGCCGACAATGTGCAGGCGGCGCTGGCCTGCGGGATCCGGGCCTTCCGGTTCACCGATGCCGGCCAGGCACGGTCCGACCTGGCCGGCCTCGGGTTGGTGGTCTGAACCGCCCGGCCGGTGCACGACGGGCCGGTGACGGCGCCGCCGGCGCACGACGGGCCGGTGATGGTGCCGCCGGTGCAGCCGAGGCCGCTGGGTCAGCGGCGGGAACCGATCTGGTGGTTACGGGCGCGGGAGGCGATGGCGCTCACCGCATACACGCCGCCGGCGATCAGGGCGACCCAGAAGACCGTCTTGACCAGGAAGCCGAGCACCGCGCCGATCAGGCCCAGCACGATCCACGCCACCACGACGATGCCGACGATCTTGAAGAACTTGTCCATGACTCCTCCATCTGCCCGGCGGGCCTGTCGCCCACCGGCCTGCCTCAACAATGCCTGCCGGACCGGCGGGGCGCATCGGGTGTGGACCCTGAATCTGCGGTCGGGGTTTCCCCCGTCACACCGGTGGGCATGGACCCACCCCCCCAGCGTGCGGCGGCCGCACCACACGCCGCGCCCCGGCGGGTCAACGGTCGCGCAGGTAGCCGCCGAGGGCGTCCAGCGCGCCCAGCAACGTCTCGGCCGTCCCGGCGAACGACATCCGCAGGTATCGCCGCCCGTCCACCGGGTCGAAGTCCCGGCCAGGAGCGGTGGCCACCCCGGCCCGGTCCAGCAGGTCCCAGCACAGCCGCTCGGAGTCGTCGGTCAGCTGCGAGACGTCCGCATACACGTAGAAGGCGCCGTCCGCCGGGGCCAGGCGGTCGATTCCCAGCGCCCGCAGGCCGTCCAGCAGCAACTCCCGGTTCCCGGCGTAGCGGGCCACGTGCCCGTCGCACTCGTCGTACGCCTCGAACGCCCCCAGCGCCGCGTACTGGGCCGGCGCCGGCGGGCAGATGGCCAGGTTGCCGGCCAGCGCGTCCACCGCGTCGTGCACATCGGCGGGCACCAGCAGCCAGCCGATCCGCCAGCCGGTCATGGAGAAGTACTTGGAGAACGAGTTGACCACGAACCCCGACCGGTCGGTGGCCCACGCGCTGTTCGGCGCCGTGCCGGAGTACGTGATCCCGTGGTAGATCTCATCGGAGATCAGCCGGACGCCGTGCTCGGCGCACCAGCCGGCCAGATCGGCCAGTTCCCGGTCGGCCAGCATGGTTCCGGTGGGGTTCGCCGGGCTGGCCAGCACCAGGCCGTCCAGGGCGGTCCCGGCCGACACCAGGTCGTCCAGCATCGCCACCGTGGGCTGGAACCGGGTGTCCGGGCCGCACGGCAGATCAACCACCCGGCAGCCCAGCGCGGCCAGGATGTTGCGGTAGGCGGGGTATCCGGGCCGCGCCATGGCCACCCGGTCGCCGGCGTCGAACGCGGACAGGAACGCCAGCAGGAAGCCGCCGGACGAGCCGGTGGTGATGACCACGTCATCCGGATCCACCGGCAGCCCGTATCGGGCGAGATAGTGCCCGGCGACCGCTCGGCGCAGCGGCGCGATGCCCAGCGCCTCGGTGTATCCCAGGATCCGCTCGTCCAGCGCCTGGTGGGCGGCCGCGATCACCGGCTTGGGAGCCGGGGTGGAGGGCTGCCCGGCGGCGAGGTTGAACACCGGTAACCCGGCCTCGGCGCGTCGCGCGGCCGCCGCCCACACCCGCATCACATGGAACGGCGCGACCGCCGCCCGCGCGGCCGGACCCAGCCGCTGCCGGGGGTCTGGGGTCATGCCGTGATATCGGACGGGGCGGTGACGGGGGACGCGGGCCGGGCATCCGACCCCGGAGTGCCGGAGGATGCCGGGCGGGCGCCGGAGCGGGCGGTGACGGGGGCGGCCGGGCGGACGTCCGCCTCGCGGGTGACGGCGGACACCGCGTCGCCGTCACCGATGGCGGCGGCGGTCGATGCCGCGGACGCTGCGACGGCTGCCGGAGCGGACCGCTCGCTCGGACTGAGGTAGACCTCCCCGGATGCGAACCGGGACTTCTTGGTGTGCTCCAGGCTGTCCTCGATGAGCATCCGGTTGGTGCGGATCAGGTCTGCGGCGATCCCGATGATCAATGACAGGAAGGCCAGGATCAGCAGCAGCACCCCGGCGATGATGGACTGCAGGTGCTCGCCGCGGTCCCCGGTCCAGCGCAGCACGCCGAATCGGACGAAGAAGAACAACCCGAGCAGGCCGAGCACGGCGGTGATGGCACCGAAGATCGCATACGGCTTGTACATGATGTACGAGCGGACGATCGCACCGGCCGACTTGATCACGTGCTCGCGCATGGACTTGAACAGCCGGGACTCGCGGGTCTTCGGGTTGGTCACCACCGGCACGCTGGCGATGGCCAGCTTCTTGTTGCCGGCCTGGATGATGGTCTCCATGCAGTAGCTGAACCGCGTGATGGTGTTCAGCAGCATCAGGCTCTCCCGGGAGTACGCCCGGAATCCGCTCGCCGCGTCCGGCAGCTTGGTGCCCGCCGCGCGGTTCACCACCCTGCTGCCCATCCGTTGCAGCATCACCTTGAAGCGGGAGAAGTGCTCCACCAGGTGCACCTGCCGGTCGGCGATCACGATCTCCGCCTCACCGCGCAGGATCGGCTGCACCAGGTCACCGATGCGTTCCTGCGGGTACTGGTTGTCCCCGTCGGTGTTGACCACGATGTCCGCGCCCAATTCCAGCGCGCGTTGCACGCCGTCGTGGAACGACCGGCCCAACCCCCGGTTGCGGGCGTGCCGCACGAAATGCGTCACGCCGTGGGCCCGGGCAACCTCCACGGTGCGGTCGGTGGAGCCGTCGTCAATCACCAGCACGATGATCTCGTCGATGCCCTCGATCTGCCGCGGGATGCTGGACAGCACCGCCGGTAGCGTCTCCTCCTCGTTCAGGCACGGGATCTGGACCACCAAGCGCACGGGAACGGCCTTCGCCTTCGCAACTCTTCCGGCGACCGGGTGCCGCCGCGACATGCCCGACCGGGCCGGGCACCCCGTCGAGGATATCCCCCGCGTGCCGGCGGACCGGGCACACCGAGCGCCTCACCGGCCGGCGGCGGCCTCCCGCAGGATCTCCAGCACCTCCCGGTCCGTGGTGGCCGAGAAGTCCCGGTAGAACTGCCCGACGCCGCCGAAGCCCTCCGGGCGGAGCACCGCGACCACGTCGTCGGCCACCGGCGGATCGGCGTCCCGCAGCTCCCGTGCGGTGCTGCGGGCGATCACCGGAGTGGCCAGCACCACGGCCGCCGCGCCTCGCGCCCTGGCTACGGCGCAGGCCGCCCGGGCGGTGGCCCCCGTGGCGATGCCGTCGTCCACCACCACGGCGGTGCGACCCAGCAGCGGGACCGCCGGACGCACCGACCGGTAGCGGGCGGCGCGGTCCGCCAGCGCGGCCCGCTCCCGGCGCAGCACCGCATCCCACCCAGCGGGGTCCACCAGCCCACGTGCCCGTACCCACGGGTTGGCGACCACCACCCCGTCCTCGCCGATCGCCCCCATCGCCAGCTCGGGTTGCCCGGGCGTGCCGAGCTTGCGTACCAGCAGCACGTCCAGCGGCACCTCGACCGGGACGTCGACCGGCACGTCCACCGGCACCACCCGTTCGTCCGGTGGCACCCCCGCCGGTTCTCCCGCCGACAGCGCCGCCGCCACCTCGGCGGCCACCGGAACCCCACCCCGGGGCAGGCCCAGCACCACCCTGGCCGGCTCCCTGGCAGCCCACCGGCCGGCCGCCAGCAGCGCGCCCAACCGCCGGCCGGCCTCCCGGCGGTCGGCGAAGGAACCGGCGCGGGAGTCGGCGAACCACCCGGCGGACGAGCCCATCCACCAGTGCTACTCGCCCGTCCTCGGGTCCGCCACCCCCCGAACGGGGTAACGCTCGGGCCCGCTCGAACGAGAAAGAAGGGGAAGAGGCTGTCCGCAGGCGGATGAGCCCCCATGGCACGCGCAGCGCGTCCCGCGCCGGGCGGAGGTGATCGCCCTGGGCGACCAGGATGCTCCGGGGCGCGCCGACGATCCGGTCGAAGCGGTGCTGCGGATCCCCCACCCGGCGTTGCTGATCGGCGGCTCGCTGGCGTTCCTGTCCACCGCGTCCTTCCTGAGCCTGAGCCGCGACGTGCGGGTGCTGGGCGGGTGGACCGCCGGATCGGTGGCCATCCTGGTGGCCGCGATGGTCGCCGCGATCGCCGCCGCCCTGCTGCTCGGCGTCCGCCGGGCGCAGACCATGGGCGCCACCGTGGCCGGGCTGCTGCTGCTGGACGTGATGCCGGCGCTGATGCAGATCGGGTCGGCCTCGCCGGTGGACGCCCGCGCCCGGGTGCTGTTCCTGGTCATCCCCACCGTCATCGCCGCGTCCAGCCTGGCCGCCGAGGCGCACCGGGTGCACATCACGGCCGCCCTGGTGCTGGCCGCGATGATGGTGGGTGTCCCGGGCAACGGCCGGGGGGTGATCGACCGCATGATCGAGGCATGCCTGGCGGTCGGCGTGTTGCTGACCGCGGACCTGTTGGTGCGGCGGCTCAGCCAGGCGACCGCGGGCCGCATCTTCCAACTGCGCCAGCTCTCCCTGACCGACGGGCTCACCGGGGTACTCAACCGTCGAGGGCTGGCCGCGGGATTCGCCGGGTTGGTGCGCTCCACCCGCCGGGACGCCACCCTCGGGCTGATGATCGTGGACATCGACCACTTCAAGTGGTTCAACGACGAGTACGGCCATGCCGCCGGCGACGACATCCTGCAACGGGTCTGCCGGGTGCTGGCCACCGCGGCCGGCCCGGGCAACCTGGTCGCCCGGATCGGCGGCGAGGAGCTCGCGGCGCTGGTCGTCGGCCGCGCGGAGCCGGTGGCCGTGGCGTTCCGCGAGGCGCTGGCCGAGTTGCGGCCGACGGTGACGGCCAGCATCGGCATCGTCGACGTGACCCACCAGGACTGCCAGGAGCGGCGGGCCCTGTGGCGGATCCTGGATGCCGCGGACCGGGCGTTGTACGAGGCCAAGAACACCGGCCGGGACCGGGTGTGCCGAGGCACGCTGGACACCGCCGCCCCGACCACCCAGCCGGCCGCGCCGGTCCCGACCACCGCGGCGGTCAGCGCGGACGGGATCGCCCCGGCCATGCCGTCGTCACAGCTGCCGGGCTGGGCGATGACGGTGTTCGCGATGGTCGGCCTGGTCTCCGTGCTGGGCCGGGACCCGGTGCCGCTGTCCGGCCCGCTGGACTGGCTCTTCCTGCTGGCCGTGTGCGGCTGCCTGGTCGCCGGGCTGGCACTGCTGGGCACCACGCCGCGGCTGAGCAGCGCACGACTGCTGGCGGGCGTGATCGGCGCCGACCTGGTGATCGCGCTGGGCGTACTGGAGGTCTCCGACCCGGTGGCCAAGCGCATCGCCCTGCTGCCGCTGCTGCTGACCGGTCTGGTGGTGGCGCAGCGACTGGACCGCGGCCTGGTGGTCGCGCACCACGTGGTGGCCGCGGCCGTGTGCCTGCTGGCCCTGCTGGGTGGACTCTCGGTGCCGGTCACCGTGGCAGTGGCCATGTACGCCGCGGTGCTGATCGGCTCGGCCGAACTGATCTACGGACTGCGCCGCCGGCACGACCACGCCGCCGAGGACCTGCACCGCTGGTCGGTGACGGATCCGCTGACCGGGCTGGCCAACCGGCGCGGGCTGGAACTGGCCTACGCCCGCATGTCCCGCACCAGGAACATCACCGTGCTGGCGCTGGATGTCGACGACTTCAAGGCGGTCAACGACCGGCACGGCCACGCGGTGGGCGACGACACGCTCATCCGGCTCGCCGCCACGCTGAAGACCGTCACCGGGCAGGGCACCGTGGTGGGACGCACCGGGGGCGACGAGTTCGTGCTGCTGGCCCCGGCCGCGCACGCCGGCGTGCTGACCACCAAGGTCAGCCGGGCCGCCGCGCTGCTGCCGGTCCCGCTGTCGCTGTCGGTGGGCTCCACCGTCGCGGCGCCCTATCACCGGCTGTCGCTGTGGCAACTGGTGGCCGCGGCCGACGCCGGGTTGACCAGGGCGAAGCGCTCGCGCCGCGACGGCGCGGTGGACGGGGAGTTCGCCGGCTCGGCGGCCGGCGAGAGCACCCTCCCGGTGGAGGACGCCCTCGCCGCGGCCCAGAACGAGGCTCGCGACGGCCTGGACGGGCACGGCCCCGACGGCCTGGACGGGCACGGCCCCGACGGCGCGGCCGCCGGCGCGGCTGCGCCGGCCACCAGCCCGACGCTCCGCGTCGTTCCGCGCGGATCAACTTCTGCCGGCGAGGATCAACTTCCATCAGAAGCGGGCAAAACGGCCTGAGAACGGGGAACTTGATCCTCGCGGCCGGAAGTTGATCCGCGCGAGAGCGAGGGTCAGCTCACCACCGGCTGGGCCGCGCTGATGGTCAGCGACGACGGATCGTCCCCGGCCACGTCCACCAGCACCGTCTGGCCATCGGTGATCCGGCCGGCCAGCAGTTCCCGGGCCAGGCCGTCGCCGATCGCCGACTGGATCAGCCGGCGCAGCGGCCGCGCCCCGTACACCGGGTCGTAGCCGGCCAGCGCCAACCAGTCGCGCGCCGCGTCGGTCACCTCCAGGGTGAGCCGGCGGGCGGACAGCCGCTTGGCCAGCGCGGCGATCTGGATCTCCACGATGCTGGCCAACTGCTCCGGGCCGAGCGCGTTGAAGAACACCACGTCGTCCAGCCGGTTGATGAACTCCGGCTTGAACGTGGCCCGGACCGCGCCCATCACGGCCTCCTTGCGCTGCTCGGCCGACATCGTCGGGTCGATCAGCGAGGCCGAGCCCAGATTGGACGTCATGATCAGCAGGGTGTTGCGGAAGTCCACCGTGCGGCCCTGGCCGTCGGTCAGCCGGCCGTCGTCCAGCACCTGCAGCAGGATGTCGAACACGTCCGGGTGGGCCTTCTCCACCTCGTCCAGCAGGATCACCGTGTAGGGCCGGCGGCGCACCGCCTCGGTGAGCTGGCCGCCCTCCTCGTGACCGACGTAGCCGGGCGGCGCACCGACCAGCCGGGCCACCGAGTGCTTCTCGGAGTACTCGCTCATGTCAATGCGGACCATCGCGTGCACGTCGTCGAACAGGAAGTCGGCCAGCGCCTTGGCCAGTTCGGTCTTGCCGACGCCGGTGGGGCCGACGAACAAGAAGGAGCCGGTGGGCCGGTCCGGATCGGAGATCCCGGCCCGGGCACGACGCACCGCATCCGCGACCACCGTCACCGCCTGGTCCTGCCCCACCACCCGGTGGCGCAGCTCATCCTCCATGCGCAGCAGCTTGGCCGTCTCGCCCTCCAGCAGCCGGCCGGCCGGGATGCCGGTCCACGCCGAGATCACCGTGGCGATGTCGTCCGGGGTGACCTCCTCGGAGACCATCGGCTCGGCGTCGGCGGCACCGTCGGACTCCGCGGCGGTAGCGTCAGCCAGCTCCCGTTCCAGCGCCGGGATCTGCCCGTACAGCAACTCGGACGCCCGCGCCAGGTCGCCCTCGCGCTGGGCCTTCTCGGCCTGCATCCGCAGCTCGTCCAACTGCTTCTTCAGCTCGCCCACCCGGTTCAGCCCCGACTTCTCCCGCTCCCAGCGGGCGGTCAACGCGGCCAGCTGCTCGGACCGGTCGGCCAGGTCACGGCGCAACCGGGACAGCCGCTCCACGGACGCCTCGTCGGACTCCTTGGCCAGCGCCAGCTCCTCCATCTTCAGCCGGTCGACGCTGCGCTGCAGCTCATCGATCTCCACCGGCCTGGAATCGATCTCCATGCGCAGCCGGGAGGCCGCCTCGTCGATCAGGTCGATGGCCTTGTCCGGCAGGAACCGGCTGGTGATGTAGCGGTCGGACAACGCGGCGGCGGCCACCAGCGCGGAGTCGGCGATGCGCACGCCGTGGTGCGCCTCGTAGCGCTCCTTGATCCCGCGCAGGATCGCGATGGTGTCCTCCACGCT
>DASSTH010000387.1:0-5995 GCA_035708025.1 Nakamurella sp.
AGCAGGAGGGGCGGCCTCAGCCGCTGCGGGCGGTGCTCACCGGCCGGTCCGACGGCGTGTTCGAGGACCCCGGGCCCACGCACGGCGGGTTCCGCAGGTACGACGCCGGGCCGAGCGTCGCCCTGCGCACCGACTCCGGCATCGCGGTCGTGGTCACCACCCATCCCATGGGCAACACCTCGGCCGAGTTGTTGCGCATGGTCGGGGTGGAGCCCGGCGAGTTCGCCGCCGTCGTCGGCAAGGGCGTCAATTCACCGAAGGCCGGCTACGGGCGGGTCTGCGGCGAGCAGCTGATGGTGGACACGCCCGGCGTGACCCGGCTGTCGGTGGAGGCGTTCGACTACACCCGCCGGCGCCGGCCCATGTACCCGTTCGAACCTCAGACCCAGTATGCGGTGGCAGCTGCCGCACGCTGACCGTCCGGCTGCGCCCGCCGCCGGACATCGGCTCAACCCATACCGAAGGAATGGACATGTCGGATCACCAGCAGTTCGACGAGCGCAACGAGGCCACCGCTGCGGATGGCCCTCGGCTGCTGTCGCGTCGCATGATGTTGCGCCTCGGCCTTGCCGGCGGCGGCGCGTTGGTCCTGGGCCCCGGGCTACTCGCGGCGTGCAGCGCGGACGACAGCGGTAATGGTGGCGGCGCCACGACGAGCGGCGACACCGGTGGTCAGACGTCGGGCGGCACCGCCCCCAGCAGCGGCGGTAGCTCGGGCGGCAGCGCCAAGAAGGGCGGCACCCTGAACATCGGCGCGGACGCCGACCCGATCGGGCTGGATCCCGGCACCACCCCGGCATTCTCGTCGTTCGACTTCACCGCGCTGATCTACACCGGGCTGCTGCGCTGGAGCCCGGAGATGAAGCCCGAACCGGACCTGGCCACGTCGTACGACACCCCTGACGACACGACCTACGTGTTTCACCTGCGCAAGGGGGTGAAGTTCCACAACGGACAGGACTTCACCGCCGATGACGTGAAGTACACCTTCGACCGGATTCTCGATCCGAAGACCGCCAGCAGCTATGCGTCCACCTTCGCCACGATCGACAGCGTGACGGTGGGGGACCCGCAAACGGTCACCTTCAAGCTGAAGAACCCGGACGCGGCGTTCCTGTCCTACATCGCCACCAACCCCACCGGCGCCATCGTGCCCAAGGGCGTCACGGGGCTGGAGTCCAAGCCCGTCGGTACCGGTCCGTTCGTGTTCGACGCCTACACGCCGAACCAGCAGCTGTCGCTGAAGGCGAACCCGGACTACTACGAAGAGGGCGAACCTTACCTGGACACCGTGGTGTTCAAGTTCTTCAAGGACCAGTCGTCGTTGACCTCCGCACTGCGGTCGAAGGCGATCGACATGACCTGGCTCAAGGATCCGAAGGTCGCCGCCCAGGTGGTGAAGTCCTCGCCCGACCTGGTCTCCACCCCGGGCAAGACGTCTCGGACCTTCCCGGTCTGGCTCAACATGACCAAGAAGCCGCTGGATGACGTCCGGGTGCGGCAGGCGCTGAGCATGGCCACGGACCGGCAGGCGTGTGTGCAGACGGTGCTGGCGGGTTCCGGCAAGGTGGGTGCCATGATCCCGGAGAGCCAGGTCGGCGGCTACGACGGGACCAGCCCGCTGCCCAACTACACCCACGACGTGGAGGGCGCGAAGAAGCTGCTGGCCGATGCCGGGTACCCGGACGGCATCGACCTCGGCGACTACATCGTGGTGGCCGCCAACGATCTCGATGTGCAGTGCTCGCAGATCCTGCAGCAGCAGTGGGCGGAGGCGGGCATCAAGGTCAACCTCAAGCCGGAGGAGACGGCCCCGCTGCTGGAACAGTGGCAGAAGGGCGACTACACGATCCTGTCCGTCGCGTTGTCCTGGAACCCCGATCCGGATGCCATCGTGACCCGGCTGCTGTCCACCAACACCTATGGCAAGGCCATGGGCATGAAGGACTCCGAGTATGACGAGATGGTCGCCAAGGCCCGGGAGGAACTGGACCTGGACAAGCGAGCCGCGGACTACCAGGAGATCCAGAAGCGGATCGCGGATCAGGCCTACTGCCTGCAGGTCTACCAGTACCCGCTGCGCTGGGAGATGTGGTGGAACTACGTCAAGGGATACGTGGCGCTGCCCGCCAACATCCGTAGCTACGTCCGCACCGCCTGGCTGGACAAGTAGCCGAGTGCCGCAGCAGCACGTTCGGGGCCGCACCGGGGTACGCCGGTGAGGCGCGTCGTCCTGGTCCGGCTGGCCTGGGCGGTGCCGATCCTGGTCGGAGTGTCCCTGGTCGCGTTCCTGTTGGTTCGCGCCCTGCCCGGAGACTTCGCCCAACAACTCGCCGGCACCGCCCCGGGCGCCACGCCCGAGGTGCTCCAGGAGATGCGGCACAACCTCGGCCTCGACCAGCCGATCTGGGTGCAGTACTGGGATTGGCTGACGCATGCGCTGCGCGGCGACCTGGGCACCTCGTTCACCACCCAGCGCCCGGTCACCAGCGAGTTGTTCGGCCGGCTCGGAGTCACCGCGGAGCTCACCTTCATCGCCGCGATCATGGCAATGCTGTTGGGCGTGACCACCGGGCTGCTGTCCGCCCGGCTGCGCGGCCGGGTGGACTGGGCGGTGCGCGGGCTCAACGGGTTCCTGGTCGCGGTACCGAATTTCGTGGTGGCGACGCTGATCGTGCTGCTGGTCGGCCTGTACCTGCCGCAGCTGTCCATCTTCAGCTACACCCCGCTCACCACCGATCCGCTGGCCAACATCGGCAGCCTGCTGCTTCCCGCACTGTCGCTGGCCCTGGCCATCTCGGCCACCATCTCGGAGAACACCAGGGCCGCCGTGCTCGAGGTGTCCAGCCAGGACTTCGTGATGGTGGCCCGGGCGAAGGGTTTGCGCCCGCGCACGGTGCTGGGGCAGTACCTGGTCCGCAACGCCCTCACCCCGGTGATCACCGTCACCGGCTTGGAGTACGCCGCGCTGCTGGGCGGCAGCATCGTCATCGAGTCGATCTTCAACATCCCGGGCATGGGGCAGTTGTTGTTCGATTCGGTGACCAGCCGGGACTATCCGGTGATCCAGGGCATCGTGTTGCTGGTCGCGCTGATCGTGGTGCTGGTCAACGTGGCGGTGGACGTCGCCTATGCCAGAGTCGATGCCAGGGTGAGCTATGAGTGATCCGTCCACCATCGCCGAGCCCACCGCGGTGGCGCCCGCGGCGCCCGGCGTCCCCCGCCGGCGGCGGCGCGGTTCCGGCGGCCGCGGCCTGGTGATCACCGGCGCCGTCATGCTGGTGGTGATGCTGCTGGTGGTCGCCCTGGGGCCGCTGATCGCACCGTATCCGGCGGCGCAGACCTCCCCGGAGTCGTTGGCCGGACCGAGTGCCGCGCACTGGCTGGGTACCGACTCCATCGGCCGGGACGTGCTGTCCCGGATGATCATCGGTGGCCGGTCGACCCTGTTGATCACGGTGGTGGCGGTGGCACTGGCCCTGCTGGCCGGGTTGGTCCTGGGGCTGCTGGCCGGCTACCTGGGCGGCGTGGTGGACCAGGTGATCATGCGGGTGCTGGACGTGCTGTTCGCGTTCCCGGCCTTCCTGCTGGCCATCGCGGTGGTGGCGGCGCTCGGCCCGACCATCCCGAACCTGATCCTGACCATCGCCGTGGTCTACACCCCACGACTGGCCAGAGTGGTGCGCGGACCGGTGCTGTCGGTCAAGCGCTGGGACCACGTGGAGGCGGCACGCAGCGTCGGGGTCGGCGAATTCACCCTGGTGCGACGGCATGTACTGCCCATGGTGATCTCGCCGATCCTGGTGGAGACCAGCCTGACGCTGTCCCGCACCATCTTCACCGTGACGGCGCTGTCCTTCCTCGGGCTCGGCCCTCCGCCGCCGGATCCCAACTGGGGCGGAGAGCTGTCCAGCAGCAGGCAGTTCATGGAACTGGCGCCGATGAACGTGATCGCACCGGCGGCGGCCATCGTGTTCGCCACGCTGACCTTCATCGTGCTGGCCAACGGCCTGCGCGAGATGCTCGACGTCACCGGGAGGCGGTGACATGGCTCAGGTCGATGTGCCCGATGTGCCCGAGATGGCGGGAGCGCCAGCGCCGCTGCTCCAGGTGCGCGGGCTCACCGCGGAGTTCACCAGCCGCGGCCAGCAGGTGCCCGCCGTCAACGGGATCGACTTCGAGGTGCGGGCAGGGGAATCGGTCGGGTTCGTGGGCGAGTCCGGCAGTGGCAAGAGCGTGACGGCGCGGTGCGTGATGCGCCTGGAGCCGGAGGGATCCAGCATTTCGGTCGGCGGCTCGGTGCGATTCGACGGGCGGGAGTTGCTGACCCTGTCCGAGCCGGCGATGCGAGACGTGCGCGGCAAGCGCATCGCGATGGTGTTCCAGGATCCGATGACGTCGCTCAATCCGGTGCTGACGGTCGGCGCCCAGGTCGACGACATGCTGCGCCGGCACACCTCGCTGTCCCGGGCTGCCGCCCGCCGCCGGACGGTGGAACTGCTGGACCTGGTGGGGATTCACGAGCCGGGCAGGCGCGCCGACGACTATCCGCATCAGTTCTCCGGCGGCATGCGTCAGCGCGTGTTGATCGCCATCGCGGTGTCCTGCGAACCAGACCTGCTGATCGCGGACGAACCGACCACCGCACTGGACGTCACGGTGCAGGCACAGATCCTGCGGCTGCTGGTCCGGCTGCGCGAGGAACTCGGTATGGCGCTGATGCTGATCACCCATGACTTCGGGGTGATCGCCGGAATGGTGGACCGGGTGTACGTGATGTACCACGGCGACATCGTGGAATCCGGTCCGGTGCAGGACATCCTGACCTCACCGCGGGATGCCTACACCCGTTCGCTGATCGACGCGGTGCCCCGGCTGACGGCCACCGGGCGGGGCCGATGAGCGCGCCCGCGCGGCCGGCCGGCGGCACCGAGGTACGGACTCCCGGGCCCGATGCCGCCCCGAGCGAACCGCTGCTTCGGGTACGGGACCTGCGGGTGACGTTCCCACCGCGCCGCGGCCACCCGGCGATCACCGCGGTGGACGGGGTGAGCTTCGACATCTGGCCCGGCAGCACGCTCGGCCTGGTGGGAGAGTCCGGCTCTGGCAAGACCACCACCGGCCGGGCCGTGCTACAGCTGCAGCCGGTGCAGGCGGGATCGGTCTCCCTGCTGGGCAAGGAACTGACCGGCATGGCCGGCCGGCGACTGCGGGAGATGCGGCGGCACATGCAGTTCGTCCTGCAGAACCCGTACTCCAGCCTGCATCCGCGGATGACGGTGGAGCGCATCCTGGCCGAGCCGTTGCAGGTGCATCACACGGTGCCGGCGCACCAGGTGGGTGCGCGGGTGGAGGAGTTGCTGACCCTGGTCGGGCTGGACCCGGCGGTCCGGCGGCGCTATCCGCACGAGTTCTCCGGCGGGCAGCGACAGCGCATCGTCATCGCCCGGGCGCTCGCGGTCGACCCGGACTTCGTGGTCTGTGACGAGCCGGTGTCCGCGCTAGACGTGCGGATCCAGGCCCAGATCGTGGACCTGCTGATGTCCCTGCAGCAACGCCTGGGGGTCAGCTACCTGTTCATCGCCCACGATCTGGCGGTGGTACGGCAGATCGCCGACCGGGTGGCGGTGATGTTCTCCGGTCAGATCGTGGAACTGGGCGCCGCTGCGGACGTCTACTCCGCTCCGGCGCATCCCTACACCCGGATGCTGCTGGCCGCGGTGCCGGTGCCGGACCCGGTCGAGCAGCGTCGCCGGCTGGCCGCGGTGCCGGAGGTTCCGGACTTCCGGGGCCGGCCGCCGGACGATCCCTGCGTGTTCGGCACCGACCATGCCTCCGCCGGTGACGCGGCCTGGCATGAGATCGGCCCTGGGCATGGGGTGTCGTGCCGGTTCTGGCCCCCGGGAGTCGAGCCCGACGGGACCCTGTGATGCCCGGGGCGCTCGATCCGGAACGGCCGCTGGTGCTGTGGGCCTTCTCCGACGCCCACGTCGGC
>DASSTH010000388.1:0-2245 GCA_035708025.1 Nakamurella sp.
TTCGTCGACCTACACGTGCACGGCGCCGCCGGTGCGGCGTTCGACGACGGCGCCGAGGCGATCGCCACCGCGGTCGCTGCCCACCGGGCGCGCGGCACCACCCGCACCCTGCTCAGCCTGATCACCGCGTCGCCGGCCGACATGACCGTCGCCATCCGGGCCGCCGCAGCCGCCGCCGCGTCCGACCCGTCGGTGCTCGGCATCCATCTGGAGGGCCCGTTCCTGGCCGAGAACCGCCGCGGTGCACACGATCCGGCCAAGCTGCTGGACCCGGACCCCGCTGTGCTGGAACGGTTCTTGGAGGCTGGTGACGGGCGGATTCGGGTGGTGACGCTGGCCCCGGAACGGCCGGGCGGGCTCGACCTGGTGCGCCGTCTGGTGGCCGCCGGGGTGCACGCGGCGGTCGGACACTCGGATGCCGGATATGACGCGGCCGCAGCCGCCTTCGCCGCGGGGGCCGACCTGGTGACGCATGCCTTCAACGGGATGCGCCCGCTGCATCACCGCGACCCCGGCATCGTCGCCGCCGCCATGGACGCCGGAGCGGTGCTGGAGGCGATCAACGATGGGGTACACCTGCACGACGCGACGGTCCGGCTGCTGCACGCGATCGCTCCGGACCGGCTGGACCTGGTGACCGATGCGATGGCGGCAGCCTGCGCGGCGGACGGCGCCTACCGGCTGGGGTCGATGGACGTGACGGTGACCGACGGGGTCGCGCGGCTGACCGGGCAGGACGCCATCGCCGGATCGACGCTCACCATGGACGTCGCGGTGCGCCGGGCGGTGCACGACGTCGGGCTGGACCTGGTGCAGGCGGCCAATGCCGCATCCCTGGTGCCGGCCAGGTTGCTGGGGGTGGACGACCGGTTCGGCTGCATCGCCGCCGGACGGGCGGCCGATCTGGTGGTGGCGGGTGACGACCTGGCGGTACAGGCGGTCATGGTGGCCGGCCGTTGGGTGCAGGGCCGGCCATGACCGCGGACCTGCGGGTCGGCGTGGTGGGTGTCGGTGCCCGGGCCGCGTTCCTGTCCAAGCTGGACGGCCTGGGTGCCCGGGTGCTGGCCGTGGCCGACCCGCGGCCGGGCGCCGCGTCCCGGGTGGCCGAGTTGTTCGGTGACGGCGTCCGGATCTTCCCCGACCACCGGCTGATGTGCGACGCCGGGCCGCTGGATGCCGTCTTCGTGCTCAGCCCGGATGACACGCACGCAGCGATCGCGGTCGACCTGCTGGAGCGTGGCATTCCGGTGTTCCTGGAGAAGCCCATCGCCACCACGGTCGCGGACGCCGACCGCATCCTGGCGGTCGGCACGCAGACCCGGGGGACGCTGTACGTCGGGCACAACATGCGCCACATGGCAGTGGTGCGGACGCTGAAGGGCGTCATCGACCGGGGCGAGATCGGTGCGGTGCGGGCCATCTGGTGCCGGCACTTCGTCGGCGACGGCGGTGAATACTACTTCAAGGACTGGCACGCCGCCCGGTCCCGGTCCACCGGGCTGCTGCTGCAGAAGGGCGCGCACGACATCGACGTGATCCACTATCTGGCCGGTGGCTACTCCACCGAGGTCGTCGGCATGGGGGACCTGACGGTGTACGGCCGGATCACCGATCGCCGGGACAACGCGGACATGCTGATGCCGCAATGGCATTCCCGGGACAACTGGCCGCCGCTGACGCTGACCGGACTCCACCCGGTGGTGGACGTGGAGGATCTGTCCATGATGCTGATGCGGCTAGACGGGGGAGTGCTGGCCAGCTACCAGCAGTGCCACTACACGCCCGACTACTGGCGCAACTACACGGTGATCGGCGAGGCCGGGCGGTGCGAGAACTTCGGTGACGGGGACGGCGGGGTGGTGCGGGTGTGGAACCGGCGCTCGGGCTACCGGGCGGACGGCGATGTGCAGTATCCGATCCGCGGGGACGCCGACGGGCACGGTGACGCTGATCGCGCGACCATCGCCGAGTTCCTGGAACTGGTGCGCAGCGGCACGCCCACCGAGACCTCCCCAGTGGCGGCCCGGAACGCGGTGGCGGCAGGCATCGCGGCCACCGAGTCGCTGCGCGACGGCTCCACGCCGCGGCGGGTGAATCCGGTGCCGGACGATGTCGCGGCGTACTACCGGGCTCGGTCGTCCGCCGCCTGGTGAGCGGCGACGGTGGGATTGCTCGCGTGGCGGGTGGCGCTGGCCGGATCGGCTGCGTGGTGATGGGCGGTGACGGGAGCGCCGGCGGGCGGGCC
>DASSTH010000389.1:0-2616 GCA_035708025.1 Nakamurella sp.
GTTGACCGTGGTGAACGATCCGCCGATGTAGATGCGCGATCCGTCCGGGGAGACGGTGACGACCTTCGCCTCGGCGTTCAAATTCGGGGCGAACGTCGTGATCAGCGCGCCGGTCTGCAGGTTGTAGGCCAGCAGGTTGGAGCGCGGCGTCTGGTTGGTCCCCGCCGCCGCACCCGCCGGTCGGGCGTTGGCGAAACTGCCTGCCGCGTAGACGGTATTGCCCACGATCTGCTGCGACCACACCACCCCATCGATCTGCACGGTGGGCAGCACGTCGGCGGTCACCACCGACGGGGGCGGATCCAGTACCGGGCCGGGGCCGGTCGGGGTGTCCGCGGCCGCCAGCGGCGCGGCGATGATGGTCGTGCCGACCAGTCCGGCGACCGACAGCGCGACCACCGCCAGCACACTGGTCCAACGACGGCGGGTGGGTGTGGCGGTCGCGTACATGGAATCTCCTGGATCAGGTGGGGTTGCCGCGGAACAGCACGACCGGCGCGCCGGCCGTGTAGCTGATGCTGATCGACAGCGGGTGGCGCTGATCGGTGGGAATGGTGAAGACGTACACCCCGCGAGCGGAGCCGGCCGCAGGCAGGGAGCCGCTGAACGGGCTGGCGGGTGGTCCTGCCACTTGCAGCCCCGGTGTTCCGTCGGAGCCGGTCACGTTCACCGTGACCAGACCGAGGTCGATCGGCGCACCGGACCCGTTGGTGATCTCAATCGTGAGCTCGATGGCAGGGCCGGACATCTCGCCGGGCGCGACGGCATGCCCAGTGATCGGCGCAGCGGAGAGGATGCGGGCGCTCACCCGACCGCCGAAGTCGGCCGGCGCCGTGATGGCGACGGCGGGCCTGGTCTCCACGGACCGGGAGGGCACCGTTTGCGACACATTGCCGGGGCCACCGGGCGGCGCGACCGGGGTGGTCGGGGGCAGTTGCTCGGCGGTGCTGGGCGCCTCGTCACTGGTACTGGGTGCGGAACCGGTTGTCGAGTGTGGAGTTCCGCCGCCGGCGGATGTCGTCGAACCGGCCCCCGAACCGTCGGCGGTTGTCGGGCTGGGGGCGGTGCGGCTGCCGGCCGACCCGGCCGTCGACGGTCCGGCTCCAGATCCGCTGTGCGACGCGGGAGGTCGGCGGTCGCCGGTGCTGACCTGTGTGGACGGGGTCTGAGTGATAGCTGACCCGGTGGGGCCGCCGGCCGAGGCGGACTGCGTTGACGGTGCTGCGGATGGCGTTCCGGCCGTGCATGCGGCGACCACCAGCATGAGCAACCCGGCAACCGCGGCCAGGCGGGCGCCGGTGTACCAGGCTGCGCGGTGCGGCGGCGGAGTGGTGGTCATGCCGCTGTCGCTTCCGGTTGCGTCGATGGGCGCTCCGCGGGGCTCCGTCGCCGGCTGGCGACGCGACGGCGGCTGGCCAGCCGCAGGCACAGTGCCTCGTACTTGTCCGTCACGTCGGACCAGTCGTAGCGGGCGGCTCGAACCAGGCTCAGTGCGCCCCGCCGGGCGATTTCCAGCACGTCCCGCTCGGCGTTCTGCACCGCCGCCGTGACCTCGTCGACCGAGCTGAAGTACCGCCCGGCACCGGCCAGCACCTCCCGGTTGAACGAGACGTCGAAGGCGTAGGTCGCCGCGCCGGCCCCGATCGCCCGCAGCAGCGAAGGGTTGGTGCCGCCGACCGAGTGCCCGTGCCAGTACGTGTACGCGTTGGCATACAACTGGTCCAGCAGTTCCTGGTCCCACACCGCGCCGAGGAACCGGACCCGGTCGTCGGCGAGGTCGTGTATCAGCTCGGTGTATTTGGCCGCATACGGCGCCGAGCCGACAACAATCATCGGTTTGACGGCCGAACTGCGGCAATAACCCCGCACCACCATGTCGACGTGGTTCTCGGGCTCGAACCGGGCGACCACCAGATGGTAGGAGTCCGGTTCCAGCCCGATCGCACCCAGTCGATCGGTCTGGGTGCGATCGGTGATCGGTGCGCCGTAGGAGATGAGTTCGCTGGGGGCGCGGTAGCGGTCGCGGTAGTAGTCCTGGATCCCGGCAGCATCCGCGATCAGTGCGTCCGACCACGCGACCGCGAACCGCTCGGCGGCGCGGTAGTACCGGCGTCCGACCGGCCCCCACTTGCCGCGTTGCCACTCCAGCCCGTCGACATGGGTGGCGGTCGGTATCGCCGCCGCACGCAGGACGGGCAGCCAGGGCGCGTTGGCGGCGTTGAACAGTATCGCCGCATCGGTACGGTGCGCAGCCAGGTGGAGCACGGACAATCCTGTGTGGCTGAGCGTTTCCAGGCTTCGCCGCCGCATCGCGGGCAGATGGACCAGCCGCATGCCGAGATGCCTGGTCGGGCGGGCCCCGCGGCCGGCGGTGCGCCGACAGTAGACCAGGACGTCGTGCCCGCGGTCGACCAACCGCCGGCCGACCTCCTCCACGCACGTCTCGAAGCCCCCGTAGCGGGCCGGTACTCCCCTGGTGCCGATCAACGCGATCCGCAGCGGACGGTGCTCCATCTCAGGCCGCCGCCGATCGCGGTCCGGTCGCCGACGGAGCATCCGACGTCGGATCCGGCTGGGTGCGCTCGGGGAGCGCGCCGATCGGTGCGCGCGATCCCT
>DASSTH010000390.1:0-12680 GCA_035708025.1 Nakamurella sp.
ATGCCCGGGTCCTCGCGCAGCACGCCCACCAGGCCGGCGAACCGGGTGTAGAACTCCTTCTCGTCGGCGACCCGGGCGCCGTAGCCCCAGCCGTCACCCTCCGGCTCGAGTGCGGCCGGGGTCGTCGCGTCACCGGCGGGTGTGACGTCGGTGTCGCGCGTGCCATCGCCGTCGGGCGGGCGGTGGCTGCCGGGCGCCCCGTCACTGCCGGGCGCCCCGTCACTTCTGGGAGCGCCGCCACTGCCGGGCGCCCCGTCACTTCTGGGAGCGCCGCCACTGCTGGGCGCGCCGTCACCTCTGGGCGCGCCGCCAGTACCGGCGCTGCCGGCCGGCCGGGCCCACCAGATGCCGCCGAACTCCGAGACGAAGTAGGGCTGGCCGCGGTAACCGGTGGAGTACTCGCCCTCGGCGTGCCGGTTCGTGTAAGGCCGGCCCGCCGCGAGTCCGGCCTGCCGCGCCGCGAACCGCGCCGGGTCCTGCTCGTAGTCGTGCGAGTCGTACACGTCGGTCTCGGGCACCCTGTGCGAGTAGCCGGAGGCGTCGATCACCGGCCGGGTGGGGTCGGCCAGCTTGGTGGCCAGGAACATCGCCCGGGTGACGTCGTCCAGCACGGTGATCCGGTCGTGCCACAACTGGTGCGTCTCGTTCAGCGGGCACCAGCCGACAATGCTGGGGTGGTTGATGTCCCGCTGCAGGACCTCCAGCCACTGGGTGACGAAACTTGCGGTGGGACGCTGGTTGTCGCCGGTCGGGCCCTGACCGCTGGCGCCCCAGTCGCCGAACTCGCCCCACACCAGGAAGCCGAGCCGGTCGGCGTGGTACAGGTAACGCTCCTCGAAGACCTTCTGGTGCAGCCGGGCCCCGTTGAACCCGGCCGCCATGGCCAGCTCGATGTCCCGGACCAGGGCATCGTCGGACGGCGCCGTCATCAGGGTGTCCGGCCAGAACCCCTGGTCCAGCACGAGTCGCTGGAACACCGGAGTTCCGTTGAGCAGTAACCGGTTCCCGTCGATGGCGACCGAGCGCAGGCCGGCGTAGCTGCGCACCGAGTCCACCACCACGCCGTCCCGATCCCGCAGCGTGGCGCGCAGCCCATACAGGTGCGGATCCTGCGGCGACCAGTGCCGGACCCGGTCGGCCGGGACGGTCAGCGTCACCTGCGGCGCCAGATCCAGGTCCGCCGCGGTCGCGGCGGTGGTGACGATGTCGTCCGCCGCGGACGGATCGTCACCGTCCGAAAGGTCGAACCGCAGAACGTGTCCCGCCCTATTGGCCGACAACGACGCGGTAACGGTGAAGCTGCCGGTGCCCAGGTTCGGCACGATCCGCAGAGCCCGGATGGACACCGGCGGCACCGCCTCCAGCCACACCGTTTGCCAGATGCCGGTGGTGCGGGTGTAGTGGCAGCCGGAGTTCGCGTAGAAGGTGGACTGTTTCCCCCGTGCCTGCACTCCGTGCCGGGAGTCCCTGGCCCGGATGACGATGACGGCCTGGCCACCGGCGGTGACGGCGTCGCCGAGATCAACGGTGAACGAGGTGAAACCCCCGCGGTGGCGGCCGAGTTCGGTGCCGTTCACCCAGACCGTCGCGTCGTGGTCGCACGCTCCCACGTGCAACAGCACGCGCTTGCCGGCCCATTCTGCCGGGATACTGACGGCGCGCCGGTACCACACAGCCTCCAGGAAGTCCGTGTCGCCGACGCCCGAGGCGACGGACTCCGGGGCGAACGGCACCACAATGGAGCCGGCCAACTCCCGCTCGAGCAGCCCCCGCTCCAGGCCGGAGTCCCCGCGGTCGATCTCGAAATCCCAGCGCCCATTGAGGTTCAGCCAGTCGTCGCGCACCAGCTGCGGCCGGGGGTATTCGGGCCGGGGGATCGCGAGAACGGGATCGGGAGTGAACTCGGAGGAAGTCGTCACCGTCGCATTACAGCAGAAGCGGGAGTGCGCGCCATGGCAGAGCGGGAGGGACGTCAAGGTGAGCCGCATCTCTCGCGGCCGACCGGCAGATATCCTTGCTGCTCACCCGGCAATCCTGCTGCTCATCCGGGTTCGGCGGGTGCCGGCGGCGAGGCGATCTTGCCGCCGAGATAGTAGCCGGCCAGATCGCCGAATGGCTCGGGGTACGGATTCGGTTCGGGCACCCTGGCGTCCACCTCCCGCATCCAGCCCTGCAGCGTCGCCCATAGTTCGGCGGCGACCGCCGGCTCGGCGGCCGACACGTCATGCTGCTCGCCGAGGTCGGTGGACAGGTCGTAGAGCGTGTCCCGGCCGTCCTCGAAGAAGTGGATCAGCTTCCAGTGCCCGTCACGAATGCCCGCGCAGGGCGTGCCGCCCTGGTTGCTGTAGTGCGGGTAGTGCCAGAAGATCGGGCCCCGATGGAACGGGCCGCCGGTCAGTGCCGGCATGAAATCCACCCCGTCGACCGCCTGCGCCGGGCGAGGCGGGAGACCGGCGGCGGCTAGCAGCGTGGGGTAGAAGTCCGGACTCGTCACCGGCTCGGCGACCCGGGTGCCCGGCGGCACCGTGCCGGGCCAGCGGACGATCAGCGGTTCGCGGACGCCACCCTCCTCCACCCACCCTTTGCCCTCGGCGAGCGGCAGGTTGCAGGTCGGCGAGCCCTCCGCGGTGGACAGGCCGCCGTTGTCGGAGGTGAAGATGACGATCGTGTTGTCCGCCTTGCCACACCGGTCCAGTGCATCCAGCAGGCGGCCGACGTTGGTGTCCAGGTTCTCCACCATTGCGGCGTAGTCCGGGTCGGACTGCACCGTGCGCCGGGTGATGTGGGCCTCCCGGTTGTGCCACACCGGTATCGGGCCACCGTCGGAGAACGGCTGGACCCGATCCAAACCGTGATCGGCGACTTTGCGGCGGTACTTCGTCACCAATTCCGGCGGCGACACGATCGGGATGTGCACCGCGTAGTGCCAGAAATTCAGGAAGAACGGCCGATCACCGGCCCTTTCGATCAACGCGATCGCCTCGTCGGTGAGCCGGTCGGTCAGGTACTCGCCGCCCGGTCCGTCGGTCAGCGTCGGACAGTGATAGGGGCTGACGTAGGACTGTGGGTGCCCCCACTCGCAGCCACCGATGTTGACGTCGAATCCGTGTTGGTCGGGCCAGGTACGCCGCATCCCCAGGTGCCACTTGCCGACGTGCCAGGTCTGATACCCGCCGTCGCGCAGCGCCCTTGCCAGCGAGAACTCACTCATCGGCAGGAACGGGAAGTACGGCACGTCCAGGAGTTTGCCGACGCCGTGGCCGCCGACGAACTGGGTCATGCCGACCCGGGCCGGGTACTTGCCGGACAAGATGCTGGCTCGGGTGGGCGAACAGATCGGGGCGGCGGCGTAGGCGTCGGTGAACAGCGCGCCCTGCCTGGCCAGGGCGTCGATTCGCGGCGTCTCGTAGAAGGTGCTGCCGTAACAACCGAGGTCCCGCCAACCCATGTCGTCGATCAGGATGAACACGATGTTGGGCGGGGACACTGTCTTGTCCGCTGTCGTCACCTCACGACCCCTCGGGGATGCGCACGTTGAACGCGGCCAGGGTGGCCAGCCCAACACCGTCCCACCGCAACGTCGACACCGCTGCAGGCTCCGGTCTGCCGATGGCCTGCCGGTATCGGGACAGCGGGATACCCAACAGCCGGCACAGCACCAGGCGGAGCAGCGTGCTGTGCGTGACCACCAGCACCCGACCACCGGGATTCGTCGACGCGATCTCGGCCAGATCGGCGGCGGCGGCGGTGGCTCTCAACTCCGGATCGTCGCCGCCCGGCCAGTGCCCGGTCACAGGATCGGCGAGGAACGCCTCTACTGCGGCGGCGTCGATATCGGACATCTCCTGCACCGTATGTCCCTCGGCGACGCCGAAATCGATCTCCCGCAACGGCTTCCGCCGCTCGACCGGCAATCCGGTGGCCTCCGACACCGGTTGCGCGGTCGCCAGGGTGCGCACCATCGGGGAGCTGTACAAGCCGGTCAGTGCCGCTCCGCGGGACCATCGGCCCAGTCTCGCGGCCTGGGCGGCACCGACCTCGTCGACACCGATGTCCGACCGGCCGGTGTACCTATTCGGTGAGTGCCAGTCGGTGCGTCCGTGCCGGACCAGCAACAGCTCGGTCGGCGCGCTCACCCGGCCCTGCCCGGTCGGGCCGAGGCGCGGGAGCTGTTTCGTGGCCCAGGAAGCGCCGGTTGAGCACCGGCGGCGCCATCTGTCCCGGCAACCCGGGTGCTTCCCTCCGGGCCGTCACCGGCCGCCGCCAAGGCGCCGGCGGCCGCCACGATCACCTGCACCCGTTCCTCCCGCATCTGCCGCACCGCCTCGGGGTCGGCGCCGTCGTCGGTGATCACCACATCGAAGTCGGACAGCGGCGCCAGCCGGTGCAGCGCCAGCCGGCCGAGCTTGCTGGAGTCCACCAGCAGCACCTTCCGCGCGGCCGCGGTGAGCATGGCCCGCTTGACCAGCACGATCTCCTGCTCCTGGTGGTAGACGAAACCGCCGGACACCGTCGAGGTGGAGGCGAACAGTACGTCCACCCGCAGGTTGGCCAGGGCCTCGATGCACGGCACGCCGAGGAAGGAGTCGTGCGGGGCGTTGTACTCGCCGCCGAGCGCGATCACCCTGGTGCCCGGCCACCCGGTCGCCAGCCGGATCACCTCGACGAAGTTGGTGATCACCGTCAGCGGGTTGACCTCGTCCAGCAGGTGGGCCAGTGCCAGCACACTGGTGGAGTCGTCCAGCATCACCGCCATGCCCGGCTCGACTAGATTCCGTGCCTCGCGGGCGATGGCGGCCTTGGCTGCGGCGGCCTGGCCCATCCGATATGTCAGGTGGCTTTCGAACACGCTGGACGGCTGGGCGGTGACGCCCCCGCGGTGCTTGCGCACCACGCCGTGCCTTTCCAGTTCGTCAAGATCACGGTGCACCGTCATCACGCTGATGCCGAACTCCTCGGCCAGCGCGGCCGCGGTGACCGTGCCGTTGGCCAACACGTGCCGTGCGATCGCCTGCCGCCGCAGGGCGGGGCGGTTGGAGCGGGATGTGGGCTCCGCTGCCCGCGCTCCACCGGTCATGGTGTCGATGTGCACCCCACCCACTTCCGATCTCGGCCGGCGTCGTAACACTGCGGATGCGATCGTAACACCGCGATTACGGCCGGAGCGGTCGCCGGAGTTCTCGCTGACAGAGTGCCGGTCGCCGACCGTGACGCAGGAGTTGACAAGTGTTCTCGGTAACGGCGCGGATACTTTTCGGCTCGGAAGCCTTGAACTGATCGCAGCTGTGAGGTTAACTACGGCGTCAGATCCCATCTGTGATGTGAACTTAACGACAGCGGCGATGAGATTGGTGGTCCTGTGACCGGAGCGCCCGACCCCGTCTGGCTCGGCGTGGACATCGGCACCCAGGGCTGCCGCGGGGTGGCGATGGATTCGTCCGGCCGGCACCTCGCGGCCGCCGAGGTGCCGCTCGCCGGTCGTCGGCGGGACGGCCGGCACGAACAGGACCCGCGCGACTGGGTCGCCGCCACGTTCGGCGTGCTGCGCGCGGTCCGCGACCAACTCGCGGATGGCGGGGGAGGGCCCGGTGGGCCGGACGTCGGCGGCCTGGCGATCTGCGCGACCTCCGGCACCATGCTGGTGGCGGACGACCGGCTGCACCCGCTGACCGTGGGCATCATGTACGACGACGCCAGGGCCGCCGCGCAGGCGGGCCGGCTGGCGGAGGTGTGGGCCGAGTGCGCACAGCGCAACGGCTACCGTATTCAACCCACCTGGGCGCTAGCGAAACTGGCCTGGTGCTGCGAATCCCAGCCGTCGACCAGGGCGGGCCGGCTGTTCCACGTGGCGGACTTCGTCGGCTCCCATCTCGCCGGGGTCCCGCTGCCGACCGACTCCAGCCACGCACTGAAGTCCGGTTACGACCTGGTGCGCGACGGCTGGCCGGCCGAGGAGTTCGAACGCGCCGGCATTCCGGCGATCATGTTGCCCCCGGTGGTGCGACCGGGCACCGTGGTGGGAAGGATCGGTGACGACGCCGCCGACTCCACGGGTATCCCGGCGGGCACACCCATCGTAGCCGGTATGACGGACGGCTGCGCCTCGCAGATCGCCGCCGGCACGGTGCATCCCGGGCAGTGGAACTCGGCGCTCGGCACCACCCTGGTGCTCAAGGGCGTCTCGGCGGAATTGGTTTCCGACCCTGACGGTGCGGTGTACTCACACCGGCACCCGGACGGTGGATGGTTCCCGGGCGGCGCCTCCAGTTCCGGCTCGGCGGCGCTGGCCGCCGCCTTTCCCGGGGTGCCACCGGCGGAACTGGACCGGTGGGCGGAGCCTCTGATGCCCACCGACTTGATCGCCTACCCGCTGGCATCCCGGGGCGAGCGGTTTCCCTTCGTGCGGCCGGACGCCGAACCGTTCCGGTCAGCCGAACCCGGTAGCGCCGCCGAACTGGCAGCCGCGCTGCTGCAGGGGGTGGCATTCGTCGAACGACTGTGCCTGTCGCATCTGGCCGATCTGGGCGCCGACACCTCCGGCGCGCTGTCGTTCACCGGTGGCGCCACCAGCAGTGCCCTGTGGAACCAGCTGCGGGCCGACGTGCTCGGTCGGGAGATCCTGTTGCCCCGTCACCCGGAAGCGGCCGCGGGCATGGCGATCATCGCTGCGGCGCATGGGGAGTCCATCGCCGCGGCGGCCACCGCTATGGTCAGCGGGTATCGCACGGTGCAGCCGCGGGCCGAGCACGCCGCGCGGTGGCAGGAGATCTACCTGTCCATGATCGATCAGCTCGAGCGTCGCGGCTACATCCGCGCCTCGCTGGCCAGCACCGCGAGGGCGGCCCGTTGAAGATCCTGCTGGCCGGCGACGACTTCGTCCGAAACACCCAGCTGCGTGCGGCGATCACCGAGGCGGGGGTGTCCGCCGAGTTCGCCGAACTGTCCCTGCCCTGGCCGCAGGTGCCGTTCGGTGCGGTCGCCGAGGTGGACGAGGCCAGCGGTGACGAGGAAGCGGTCGCAAGCGCTCTCGCGGACTGCGACGTGGTGGTGACCCAGATGGCCCCGGTCACCGCGGCCGTGCTGGACCGCGCCCCGCGGCTGCGCCTGGTGGTTTGCACCCGTGGCGGCCCGGTGAACGTCAACCTGGCCGCGGCAGCGGAACACGGGGTGGCGGTCAGCGCCACTCCCGGCCGCAATGCCGTCGCCGCCGCGGAGTACGCGCTGCTGATGATGCTGGCCGCCATGCGCAACCTGCCGGCGGTGCACGATTCGGTGGTGGCCGGCGAGTGGCGCAGCGACCTGTACGCCTACGCCGCCTGCGGCTCGGAGATGGCAGGCTCGACCGTGGGCCTGATCGGTCTGGGTGAGATCGGCCGCCGCGTCGCGGCTCTCGTGCGTGCCATGGGGGCCACCGTGTTGGCGCACGACCCGTTCGTCGCGCCCGACCACGTGTCCGGGGTCGAACTGACCACGCTGGAGGACCTGTTGGGCCGCTCCGACGTGGTGAGCCTGCACGCCCGGCTCACGCCGCAGACCGCAGGCATGATCGCCGCGGCGCAGTTCGCGATGATGCGGCCCGGCACCGTGCTGGTGAACACCGCACGGGGCGGACTGCTGGACTACCCGGCCGCGGCCGCCGCGCTGGCGGATGGCACCTTGCGTTCGCTGGCGCTGGACGTCTACGAGCAGGAACCGGTGGACCCGGGGTTGCCGCTGCTCTCCGCACCGAACGTGGTGCTCAGTCCACACCTCGCGGGCGCCACCCGGCAGACCGCGGAGCGCGCGGCCCGGATGGCCGGCGCCGAGGTGGGCCGGTTCGCCAACGGAGAGCCACTGGCATACCTGAAGAACGGCGTAACAGCGGCGGTGCCGTCATGAGGGTCGGCGTCGACGTGGGCACCTCGGTCACCAAGGCCGCGGTGTTCGGCCCCGACGGCTCCCTCACCTCCGTGCGGTCCCGCGCCACCGACATGCTCAGGCCAGCACCCGGCTGCTACGAACACGACAGCAATCAGGTGTTCAGCGCAGTGCTCGACCTGTTGACCGAACTGGATTCGGACCAGGTCGACCTGATCGCGATCACCGGGCAGGGCGACGGGTTGTGGCTGCTGGACGCCGGCGGTGCCCCGGCTCGCGCGGCGATGTCCTGGATGGACAACCGGGGCGCTCCCGACTGCCGCAGTTGGGCGGACAACGACGTTACCGAGACGATCTTCCGTCGCACCGGGAACGCCCCCTTCCCCGGTGCTGGTGCGGCGCTGCTGTCCGCACTGGACCGTCTGGAGCCCGACGCACTGACCGCCGCGGACACCGCGACGCAGTGCCAGCACGCGATCATGCAGGGCCTGACCGGCGCCCGGGCCGCCACCAGATCGGCGGCCATGCTCGGCGTTTTCGACCCGGCGACCGGCGCGTATGACACAGAAGCGATCCGGCTGACCGGCCTATCGCACTACACCCGGCTGCTTCCCACGATTGCCGCCGAGGCGGCCGCCATCGCGCCGATCCGCCCGGAGTTGGCCCGGCGCACCGGCATCCGGCCCGGCACACTCGTAGCGTCCGGTCCGTACGACCTACCGGCCGCCGCGTTCGGCGCCGGGGTGACCGGCGTCGGAGACGGTCTGCTCATCATCGGCACCACCCTGGCTTGCCTGGTGGTGCACCCGAGTGTGCCCACCGGCGGCGAACCCGCGGGTCTGACGCTGTGTGTGGCGGATGACTCCGGTTACCTTCGGGCCATGCCCGCCATGGTCGGAACCGCGGGCCTGGACTGGATCCTGAACATCGTCGGCGCCGCACACGCCGACCTGGACACCATGCTGCGGACCAGCGCCGCCGGCGCCAACGGGGTCGCGGCGCTGCCGTACCTCTCACCGGCCGGCGAGCGCGCCCCGTTCGTCGATCCCGCCGCCTCCGCCGAATTCACCGGACTGAGTCTGGCGACCACACCGGCCGACCTGGTCCGCGCACTGTGCGAGTCGCTGGCGTACGCGGCCCGGCACTGCTTTCAGGCGGCCGGTCTGGCCGGCACCGTCACCGTCTGCGGCGGCGGATCCGCCAGCGGCGAGCTGGTGCGCGTGTTCGCCGACGTGCTCGGCCGGCCGATCGCCGTGGTCGATCAGCCCGAGACCACCGCGCGGGGCGCCGTTCTGGCGGCCGGTGCCGCGTTGGACGCCGCGGCGGACGTGGCCGGCTCCATCCCCCGAGCCACCCCCGCCGCCACAACCCTGGTGCAACCCTCGCCTGGCAACCGCACCCGCTACGACGACGGCTACGCCGCGTACCTGGATCGGGTGCGGACCGCCCGGTCGGTCGGCTGGCCGGGCGCCGCCCGGTCGTCGCAGTTCTCTCAACAGCGCTTCACCTACCGGCAACCAGCCGAGATCCACGGCCTGCGGGCCCCTGTCAAGGAGTGAGCATGGACGACATCACGCGCAACGCAGTGACGCGCCGCACGTTCCTCGGTGGTGCGTTGGCAGCCGGCGGGCTGCTGCTGGCCGGCTGCGGGGGCGGTGAATCACCCAGCGGCAGCACCACCGGGGGCGGCGCGGCCGGCGGAACCAGCGGCGCCGCGGGCAGTAGCGGAGCCGCCGGTGGCACCACGTCGGCCGGTGGGTCCGGCGTTGCCGCCGACGCGCTGCGCATCGGCGTCCCCACCGACTTCCTGCCATCGGCCGTCCAGCGGTTCAACCCCAGTAACCGGCCGCTGCGCCGGACGGTGTTCGACGTGCTGATCGAGCGCAAGCCGGACGGCAGCTACGCACCGTCGCTGGCTAAGTCGTGGGAGTTCAGTGACGACAACAAGACGCTGGTGATGGATCTCGTGGAGGGAGTGACGTACCACTCCGGGCGCGACTTCGGGCCCGACGACGTGGTATTCGCGATCCAGACGGCCATGGAGAAGAAGTCGGGCGTGCAGGAGGCCACCCTGCTGCGCCGGGCGAGCGGCATCAAGAAGTCCGGTGCCAGTCAGGTCACCGTCACCTTCGACGAGCCGTTCGTGTCCTACCTGGATGCATTGGCCATGATCCCGATCGTGGACGAGAAGACCTACGCCGACGTCGCCGATGGCAAGCAGATCGTGGGCACCGGGCCGTTCACCTGGAAGTCCTGGACGCCCGGCAGCACCGTTGAGATGGGCCGCAATGACTCCTACTGGCAGGAGGGCAAGCCCTACCTTCCGGGGTTGAACTTCAGCATCGTCACCGAGTCGCAGGCGCTGCTGGCCGCTATGCGGTCCGGGGACATGGATCTTGCCATGCGAATGTTGGCCCGGGACGCCGCCTCGCTGCAGAAGGACTCCAAGTTCTCCGTCAGCGCCTCGCCCGGGTACGACACCTACGTCGGGGTGAGCACCAACGTCAAGCCGCTGGACGATGTACGAGTGCGCCAGGCCATCGCCTACTGCATCGACCGCAAGCGCATCGCCGATCAGGTCTACCAGGGATTCGCCGAACCGTCGTGCTGCCTGTGGGATTCGAACACCGAGGGCATCACCGATGACATGATCAACCACTACAGCTACGACATCGACAAGGCCAAATCGCTGCTGGCGGACGCCGGGGCGTCCGGGGCAGAGATCGAACTGGCTCCCTCCCCGCAGGATCCGGCCTTCTCCTCCGTTGGTGACATCGTGCGGTACGGGATGGAACAGGCCGGCCTGAAGGTCAAAAACGTGTCCATCACGGCGGCCGACTGGCCCAAGCGGAACCAGGCGCACGACCTTCCCGGACTGTGGATCTCACTGGTCGGCCTGACGGTGTCCGGAGCGGTGCCCACCCTGCTCAGCTCCAACCCGCTGACCCCGGACGCGAACACCTCGCACTTCACCACCGACCAGTACACGTCGTTGACCAATGCGTTGTTGGCGGCGTCGGACGACCAGAAGGCAGCGGCACTGGGTGATCTGACCTCGTACATGATCGACCAGGCGTTCCACAACACGGTGGTCCAGGCCAAGGTCCCGATCGTCAATGTCGCGGGCCTGTCCGGCGTCACCGTCGACGCCACCCTCTCGCTGAACCTCACCGACGCCAAGATGTCGGCCTGATCCTGCGACCCCGTTTACAAGTCATCCACGATCTGGAAGGAAGCGACACTCGATGTGGCATCCGGAATCCCCAGGAATCAGTCGACGTACGTTGTTCAGCGGCGCGCTGGCCGCAGGTGGCCTGATGCTGGCCGGTTGCGGCGGCGGGAACGAGGCGGGCGGAACCAGCAGTTCGGCCGCAGGCAGTTCGGGATCCGGTCCTGCCGGTGCGTCCGGCACACCGTCCGGCGGTGGTGGGGGCGGCGGTGGGACCATTCGCGTCGGCATCCCCAGCGACGTGACACCCGACTCCGCCCAGGTCTTCCAGGCGGCCAACCAGCCGCTGCGCCGGACCGTGTTCGACTACCTGTTGGACAAGAACCCGGACGGCAGCTACCGGCCGGCGCTGGCCTCGGCCTACGAGTGGAACGCGGACAAGACGTCCCTGGTGCTCACCCTGCAGGACGGCGTCACCTACCACACCGGGCGTGCGTTCGGCCCGGACGACGTGGTGTATTCCGTCAAGACGGCGATGGCGGACGGCTCCAAGGTGCAGGCGTCCAAGCTGTTGTCCCGGGCCAGCGACATCGCCGCCAGCGGCAAGAACCAGGTGACGGTGACGTTCGACAAACCGTTCACCGGGTATCTGGATGCGCTGGCCATGCTGCCCATGATCGACGAGAAGACGAGCGCCGATCTGGCCAGCGGCAAGCAGGTCGTGGGTACCGGCCCGTTCACCTGGAAGTCCTGGACACCGGGCAGCACGCTACAGCTGGCCCGTAACGCGGACTACTGGCACGACGGCCTGCCGTACGCCGACGCCGTGGAATTCAGTGTCATCAAGGAATCCCAGGCCATGCTCGCGGCGATCCAGTCCGGATCGCTGGACCTGGTGAACCGGATGATCCCGCGGGATGCGGCGAAGCTAAAGGAGGACTCGGGATATTCCGTGCAGGCGACCGAGGGCTTCGACGTCTACGTCGGGGTCAACGTGGCGGTCAAGCCGCTGGACGACATCAAGGTGCGCCAAGCGATCGCCTACGGCCTGGACCGCAAAAGGATCGCCGACCAGGTGTACAGCGGATTCGCCGAACCGAGTTGCGTCCCGTGGTCATCCAGCACGCCCGGCGTGACCGACGAGATGGTCGGCCACTACACCTACGACGTGGACAAGGGCAAGGCGCTGCTGGAAGAGGCCGGCGCCGCCGGCACCGAGGTCGAACTGACCTCCTTCGCCTCCGACCCGGCCTATGCGGCCATCGCCGACATCGTGCAGTACGGCCTGGAGCAGATCGGGCTGAAGATCAAACCCGCCTCCTACGACCAGGCCACCTTCGTCAAGCAGATTCAGACCGGTAGCTTCAAGGGCCTGTGGGTGACACCGGTCGCGCTGACCACTATGGGGCTGGTGACGGCCATGCTGACCGCCAACCCGCTGAAGGTCGGGAAGAACGCCCACAACTTCACCGACCCGCAGTACGAGCAGGACGTCAACGGGGTGCTCGATGCCACCAGCGACGACGCCTTCGCCGACGCCAACGCCACGCTGACGAACTTCATGCTGGAGCAGGCCTACCACAACACAGTGGTGCAGGCGCAGACCCCGAACGTCGGCGTTGCCGGGCTGTCCGGTGTGGCGGCGGACCTGACA
>DASSTH010000391.1:0-10829 GCA_035708025.1 Nakamurella sp.
CTGGCCGAGTTCCGGGTGCGCGGCATCGCCACCAACATCCCGTTCCTGCAGGCGGTGCTGGACGATCCGGACTTCGCCGCCGGTGGCGTCACCACCTCCTTCATCGAGCAGCACCCGCAGCTGCTCACCGCCCGGCAGTCCGCGGACCGCGGCACCCGGCTGCTGACCTACCTGGCCGACGTCACCGTCAACCGGCCGCACGGCACCCGGCCGGCGGTGCTCGCCGACCCGCGCGCCAAGCTGCCGGTGGGTGCCCTGGACGTCGGTGGCCCGGCCGATCCGGACGCCCCGCCGCCCGGCAGCCGGCAACAGCTGGCCGACCTCGGGCCGGACGCGTTCGCCGCCCAGCTGCGGGCCTGCACCGCGGTCGCCGTCACCGACACCACCTTCCGGGACGCCCACCAGTCGCTGCTGGCCACCAGGGTGCGGACCCGCGATCTGGTGACGATCGCCCCGACCGTCGCCCGCCTGACGCCGCGGTTGCTGTCTATCGAGGCTTGGGGCGGGGCGACCTACGATGTGGCGCTGCGCTTCCTGGGCGAGGACCCGTGGGAGCGGCTGGAGGCGCTGTCCGCGGCGCTGCCCAACATCTGCCTGCAGATGCTGCTGCGCGGCCGCAACACGGTGGGCTACACGCCCTACCCGGAGCAGGTGACCCGGCAGTTCGTGGCGACCGCCGCGGCCACCGGCATCGACATCTTCCGCATCTTCGACGCGCTCAACGACGTGCAGCAGATGCGCCCGGCGATCGACGCGGTGCGAGAGACCGGCACGGCGGTGGCCGAGGTGGCGCTGTGCTACACCGCGGACCTCGCCGATCCGGGCGAGCAGCTGTACACGCTGGACTACTACCTGCGCCTGGCCGAGCAGATCGTGGCCGCCGGCGCTCACGTGCTGGCCATCAAGGACATGGCCGGGCTGCTGCGCGCGCCGGCCGCCGGCATCCTCGTCACCGCCCTGCGGGAACGTTTCGACCTGCCGGTGCACCTGCACACTCACGACACCGCGGGCGGCCAGCTGGCCACCTACCTGGCCGCCATCGGGGCCGGGGTGGATGCGGTGGACGCGGCCAGCGCGCCGATGGCCGGCACCACCAGCCAGCCGCCGCTGTCGGCGCTGGTGGCCGCGACCGACCACACCGAGCGGGCCACCGGGCTGTCGCTGGCGGCGGTGCAGGACCTGGAGCCGTACTGGGAGGCGGTGCGCGCGCTGTACGCGCCGTTCGAATCCGGGCTGCGCTCGCCGACCGGGAGGGTGTACCGGCACGAGATCCCCGGCGGTCAGCTGTCCAACCTGCGGCAGCAGGCCATCGCGCTGGGACTGGGGGACAAGTTCGAGCAGATCGAGGCGACCTACGCCGCGGCGGACGCCATGTTGGGCCGGCTGGTCAAGGTGACGCCGTCCTCCAAGGTGGTCGGCGACCTGGCCCTGCATCTGGTCGGTGCCGGCGTGGATCCGGCGGAGTTCGAGGCGGACCCGGGCCGGTTCGACGTGCCGGACTCGGTGCTGGGATTCCTGTCCGGTGAGCTCGGCGTGCCGGCCGGCGGCTGGCCGGAGCCGTTCCGCAGCAAGGCGCTGGCCGGCCGGTCGCACACGGCCCCCGAGGGCACGCTGTCCGAGCAGGACGCCGCGGCCTTGGCCACCGATCCGCGTGCCACCCTGAACCGGCTGCTGTTCCCGGGTCCGACCACGTCCTTCGAGTCGGTACGGGACGAGTTCGGCGACATCGGCGTGCTGCCCACCGCCGACTACCTGTACGGCCTGGCGCCGGGGGTGGAGCACGTCATCGACCTGGAGCCGGGGGTGCAGCTGATCGCCGGCATCGAGGCGGTGGGCGAGCCCGACGACCGCGGCATGCGGACCGTCGTCACCACGCTGAACGGTCAACTGCGACCGCTGCAGATCCGGGACCGCTCGGTGGCGGTGAACGTACCGGTGGCCGAGCGTGCGGACCCGGGCAACCCGAAGCACGTGGCCGCCCCGTTCGCCGGAGTGGTGACGCTGACCGTCGGCGAGGGCGACACGGTGGCCGCGGGCGCGGTGGTGGCGACCATCGAGGCGATGAAGATGGAGGCCTCCATCACCGCGCCGACCGCCGGGACGGTGGCACGCGCCGCCATCGGCAAGGTGCAACAGGTGGAGGGCGGCGACCTGCTGGTGGTGTTGGAGTGAGCCGGCGCCGCGGGTCCGGTGACGGGGTCCGCGAGATCACGTCGTGTCCGGTCGTGACGGAAAGCCGTGGCGCGCAACGGGTGACGAAGAACGGGTGACGGAGATCCGGTGACGCGGAACCGGTGACGAAGTTCGGTGCTGCGGAACCGGTGACGAAGATCGGGTGCTGACGAACCGGTGACGAAGTTCCGGTGCTGAGCAACCGGTGACGAGGACGGTGACGGAACTCCCGTGACGAGGATCTCGGCGGGGCGCTGGCGGGGCCGCCGGCTGGTGACCCCCAAGGGGGACGCCACCCGGCCGACCGCGGAGAAGGTGCGCGCGGCGATCGGCAACGCGCTGGCCGCCACCGGCGGGCTGGACGGCTCCGCGGTGCTGGACCTCTATGCCGGCAGCGGTGCGCTCGGGCTGGAACTCGCCTCGCGGGGCGCCGCCCGGGTGGTGCTGGTGGAGCGGGACCGGGCCGCCCAGGCCGCGATCCGCGCCAATATCGAGCATTTGGCCGCCGGGTCCGCCGTGCTGGTACCCGGCGACGCCGCCGCCTTCGCGCGGATGCCCGGGGAGGCGTTCGACATCGTGGTGGCCGATCCGCCGTACACCGAGACCTCCGAAATGCTGGCCACGCTGTTGGCGGACCTCTACCGGTCGGGCCGGCTCCGTCCGGCCGCCGATGTGGTGGTGGAGCGCGCCGCCCGGGACGGCGAACTGGCCTGGCCGGAGCCGTTGGTGCCGGTCCGGGCTCGTCGCTACGGGGACACCTTGGTCTGCTACGGTCGCGCTCCATGAGGCCACCCCGCAGGGGAGCGGACGGCGCGCGCGCACTCCGCCGGGGAGCGAACGCATGACGCACGCGGTGTGCCCGGGCTCCTTCGACCCGCCCACCCTGGGACACCTGGACATCATCGGCAGGGCGGCCCGGCTGTTCGACACCGTCACCGTCGCGGTGCTGGTCAATCCCAGCAAGTCCGGCCTGTTCGACACCGCGGAGCGGTTGGAGATGCTCCGGGCCACCACCGCCGGTTGGGAGAACGTGACGGTCGACTCGTTCCAGGGGCTGCTGGTGGACTACTGCCGGCGACGCCGGATCACCGCCATCGTCAAGGGCCTGCGCGCGGTGTCCGACTTCGACTACGAACTGCAGATGGCCCAGATGAACTCCGGCCTGGCGGACGTGGACACCTTGTTCATACCCACCAGCCCGGAGCACTCGTTCCTGTCCTCGTCCCTGGTGAAGCAGGTGGCCTCGTACGGCGGGGACGTCTCGGCGCTGCTGCCGCCGGAGGTCAACGCGGCGTTGCGCCGCAAGCTGCCTACCCGGATCGACCGGGGCTGAGCCGCCCGCCCGCGCCTGACCCGGCGCTCGTGGCGCCAGCCCCGGCGCTCGTGGCGCCTGCCCCGAGGGCTCGCGGCGCCCGCCCCCGGACGCCGCACACCGTCGCCCTTCGGGGCGCCAGTCCGCCCGCGCGCGCCCTGCGCTGATCATTTGATAGGCAAGTTCCGGCAAAACGGTCGAATTGCCGCAGTTTGATCAGCGCAGGCGTGGTGGAGCGCCGGCGTGGGTGGGAGCCCGGCCGAGGGGCGGCGTCCTGTCGAGCCCAGCCCGCCCCGTCGAGCCGAGCGGGCTGGCGGCGGTCCCGTCGAGCCCGGCCCGCGGCGCCCGGCCTGCGCGTGGCATCCGCTCGGGCGGCCCATCTCTTGCCACACTGGTAAACGGGCCGCGGGGGACCGCGGCAGGCCCGGTGCGGGTGTGCCCGGGCGTCGCAGGACACCGACAGGAGGATGCGCGTGTACCGGGTGTTCGAGGCGCTCGACCAACTCGTGACCATCGTGGAGGAGGCCCGCGGGTTGCCCATGACGGCATCCTGCGTGGTGCCCCGCGGCGATGTGCTGGACCTGCTGGACGACATCCGCGATGCGGTTCCCGGCGAGTTGGACGACGCCCAGGACGTGCTGGACCACCGCGACCAGATGCTGGAGGAGGCGCGCCGATCCGCCGAGCAGACGGTGGGCAGCGCCGAGGAAGAGGCGCACCGGTTGGTGGCCTCGGCGCAGAGCGAGGCCGCGGGCACGCTGGCGGGAGCCCGCGCGGAGGCGGACCGGCTGGTCGAGGAGGCCACCGCCCGGGCGGAGGCCATCCTGGCCCGGGCACAGGCGGACGCGGACCGCACGGTGCAGGCCGGCCAGGACCAGCACGACTCGCTGGTGTCCCGGGGTCACGGCGAGGCGGAGCGGCTCATCGCGGCCGGCCGAGCCACCTATGAGCGGGCGATCGCCGACGGGCAGGCGGAACAGGCGCGGCTGGTGTCGCAGTCCGAGGTGGTGCAGGCGGCGCACACCGAATCCGGCCGGATCCTGGACGCGGCGCACGCGGAGGCCGAGCGGATGCGGGCGGACTGCGACCGCTACGTGGACGGCCGGCTGGCGGACCTGGAGGACACGCTGACCAAGACGCTGCGCACCGTCGGGCGCGGCCGCACGGCTCTGCGCTCCGGTGTGGCCGCCGACTACCGCGACTGACGGATTGGGAACCCGCCCGAATTTCTACTACTCTGGAACGGTTGCCACCGGCCCAGCAGCGGGCCGCGACCGAGCAGCGACCGACACATCACGAGAGAGCCATGACTGACACGCGCCTGCGCAGCGCCCACGCGAGGGCCTCGGCCTGGGTGGTCGACACCCGCGCGCTGGGACTCGGCAAGCGGCAGGGACCGGGCACGTCCCGGCCGCTGTCGTTGGTGGCGCCCGCCCTGGAGCAGACCGGGACGGGCGTGCTGTCCGTGCCGGCCGGTTCCGACGTGCACGTCACCGGCCGGTTGGAGGCGGTGGCCGAGGGCGTGCTGGTCTCCGGCACCGCCCGGGCCACGGCGGTGGGGTCCTGCGCGCGCTGCCTGCGCGACATCAGCGTGCCGGTGGCGGCCGACGTCCGTGAGCTGTACGCGTACCCGGACTCCACCACCGCCGCCACCACCGAGGACGACGAGGTGCCCCGGCTGGTGGACGAGGCGATCGACCTGGAGCCGCTGGTGCACGACGAGCTGGTGCTGGCCATGCCGCTGGCGCCGGTCTGCTCGCCGGACTGCCAGGGGCTGTGTCCGGGCTGCGGCGAGCGGCTGGACGCGCTCCCGCCGGGGCATCGGCATGACACACTGGATCCGCGGTGGGCGGCCCTGGCCGGACTGCTCGACGGGGATACCGCACCCGGCGGGCAGACCGTCACCGGTACCGACAGCGACACACCCAGCGTCACCGACGCGGACGATATCGAGGAGAACTAGCAGTGGCCGTCCCGAAGCGGAAGAAGTCCCGCAGCACCACCCGCGCCCGCCGGGCCCAGTGGAAGGCCACGGTGCCCACCCTGGCGCCGTGCCCGAACCGCGCCTGTGGCGAGTTGAAGCCGCCGCACGTGGCGTGCCCGAACTGCGGTCAGTACGACGGCCGCCAGGTTGTCGGGGTCTGACCCCCGAGGCCGGTCCGGACCCGATCCGGACGGCGGGGGGCGTGCGGCGTTGCTGGGCCGGCTCGGCCTGGACATCGCCGATGATCTGCTCGGTCTGGCGCTGACCCACCGCTCCTACGCGTACGAGAACGGCGGGTTGCCGACCAACGAGCGGCTGGAGTTCCTGGGGGACTCGGTACTGGGCGTGATCATCACCGATGCGCTCTACCGCCGGCACCCGGACCTGCCCGAGGGCCAGTTGGCCAAGCTGCGCGCCTCGATCGTGAACATGCACGCGCTGGCCGGGGTGGGTCGCACCCTCGGGGTGGGCGAGTTGCTGCTGCTGGGCCGGGGCGAGGAGCTGACCCGGGGCCGGGAGAAGCCGTCCATCGTCTCGGATGCGGTGGAGGCGCTGATCGGCGCCATGTACCTGCAGCACGGCCTGGAGCCGGTACGGGCGGCGGTGCTGCGCATCTTCGCCGACCTGTTGACCTCCGCGCCGCGGTTGGGCGCCGGGCTGGACTGGAAGACCTCGCTGCAGGAACTGTCGGCCACGGTGGGCGCCGGGGTCCCGGAGTACCGCATCGAGGAGGACGGCCCGGACCACGACAAGACGTTCACCGCGCAGGCGCTGATCGCCGGCGCGGTGCTGGGGCACGGCACCGGCCACACCAAGAAGGAGGCCGAGCAGCAGGCCGCCTCCGCCGCCTACGAGGCGCTCAAGGCGCGGGCGGACGACGCCGGCCAGGACGGTGACGGGGCTGCCGGACCGTCCGCGAACGGTGACGCAGCGGCGGGACCATCCACAGACGGTGACGGGGCCTCCGGGCCGACCGCGGCCGGTGACGGGTCCACCGGGATCGCCGCCGGCTCCGCTGGCACGACGACAGGAGCCGCGCCCCCCGGTGCCTGAGCTTCCCGAGGTCGAGGTGGTGCGGTCCGGACTCGCGGCCCATCTCGCCGGCCGGACCATCTGCTCGGTCGAGGTGATCGGCACGCTCGGCCGGCGTTCGGTGCGGCGCCACCTGGCCGGTCCGGCGGACTTCGCGGCGGTGCTGGCCGGGCGGACGGTGCGGGAGGTCCGCCGGCGGGGCAAGTACCTGTGGTGGGTGCTGGACGGCGGTGACGCCGTGCTGGCGCATCTGGGCATGAGCGGCCAGTTCCGCGTCGGCGGCGGGGAACCGGACGCCGGCGACGCCGGCCACCCGCACCTGCGGGTCCGGCTGCACCTGACGGACGGCGGTCCGCCGGTGGACTTCCTGGATCAGCGCACCTTCGGTGGGCTGTCGTTCGTGCCGGGCGGTGCGGACCTGCCCGCACCGATCGCGCACATCGCCCGGGACCTGCTGGATCCGGAGTTCGACCGCGCTGCCGCGGTGCGGTCCATCCGCGGCCGCCGCACCGTCATCAAGCGGGCCCTGCTGGACCAGACAGTGGTCTCCGGCATCGGCAACATCTACGCCGACGAGGCGCTCTGGGCGGCCCGGGTGCACTACGACAGGGCGACCGTCTCGTTGGCCCCGCGCACCGTCGGCGCGGTGCTGGATGCGGCGGCCGATGTCATGCGCCGGGCGCTGGCGGCGGGCGGCACGTCCTTCGACGCGCTGTACGTCGACGTCAACGGGGAGTCCGGGTACTTCGAGCGGTCGCTGGACGCGTACGGCCGGGCCGGTCTGCCCTGCCGCCGGTGCGGTACCGCGATCCGCCGCGAGCCGTTCATGAATCGCTCGTCCTTCTTCTGTCCGCGCTGTCAGCGCCGTACCCGGCCGGTTCGGTAGCCGCCGCGCCGGCCGAGGACGCCGGCTCCTACGGGCCTGCCCGGCCCGGTGGGCTCTGATGGCGCGGCCCGCTCGGTGCCGGGGTGCGGATGGGTCAGTGTGCCAGGCCCAGGTAGGCGTGCCGGCCGTCGCGGCGGACGTCCTGGCTCTGCGTGCGGGTGCGGGGCCGGCGCAGGGTGTAGCGCCGATCGCGCTCGGCCTGCTCGGTCAGGTGCCGGAGCATGGTCTCGGCGGGGATGAACGGGTGCATGGTGACCTCCGGGGTCTTACCGGCCGACCGGGCCGGGTGCGGGAAAGTGGATGGGGCCGGCGGCCATTCCGGTGGCCGCCAGCGACATGGCCGCGGTTGCGGCGCGACGCAGCATGACGAGGTTGACGGGAAACAACGGTGTCTCCCACGACCGCGACTTGACGTCGCCCTGTGCCGTAGTGGTGTCATGCATGACGTCACTATCGCATCCCGTGACGTCACCGTCAACCCCTTTGGCGTCAAATCCGGTGTCGGCGTGTCGCGCGATTCCCTCGGGTGTCCGACGGGCCGCGGCGACGGCGGCATGATGAGGCGGTGACGGAGCGGACGGAACCGGGCCGCGACGACGTCGTCCGCCTGACCGCATGGGTGCACGGACAGGTCCAGGGCGTCGGTTTCCGCTGGTGGACGCGGGCCCGCGCGCTGGAGCTGGGCCTGGCCGGGCACGCTGCCAACCTGGCGGACGGCCGGGTGGAGGTGGTGGCCGAGGGGCCGGAGTCGTCCTGCCGTGCCCTGCTGGAGCTGTTGCGCGCGCCCGGCACTCCCGGACGGGTGCGCACGGTGGTCGAGCGGTTCGACCGCCCGCGCGGGCTGCCGGCAGGCTTCCAGGAACGGTGAGATGGTGCCGCCGTCGGCTAGCGGGACATGCGGGTGAACGTCCGGGAGGCCACGGTGACCCCGACAGCCGCCAGCGCCGCCGCCACCGCGATGCCGATCCAGAAGTGTCCGCTGGCGAACTGGCCCTGGAAAGCGGCCCTGGTGCCCTCCACCACGTACACCACCGGGTTCACCCGGGACAGGTAGTACAGCCAGTCCGGCGCCAAACCCTTGGTGATCGGCAGCATCACTCCGGCGAGCAGCATCAACGGCACCATGATCCCGTTGACCAGCGGCGCCAGGGCGTCCTCGCTCTTCACCTTCAGCGCGACGGCGTAGCCGGCCGCGGACATCGTCACGCCCATCACCGCCACGATGATGATGCCGACGATCACCCCGGCCACCGGGGCGCGCAGCCCCATGAGCACGCCGGCCAGCACCAGCAGCACCGCCTGCACCACCAGCACGGCGACGTCCCGCAGCACCCGCCCGAACAGCAGGGCGAACCGGCTCATCGGGGTGACCCGCATCCGGTCGATCACGCCGTCGCGCCACTCGGAGATCAGCCCGAACCCGGCGAACGCGCCGCCGAACAGGCCCAGCAGCACCAGGATCGCCGGAACGAAGACCTGCCAGGCGTTGCCCGGCGGGAAGCCCGGCATGCCGGCGAACTTCGTCAACAGCGGGCCGAACAGGAAGATGTACAGCAGCGGCTGGGCCGCTCCCATCACCAACCAGACCGGATTGCGCACCGAGATCCCGATCGCCCGGCGGAAGACCAGCAGGGTGTCGCGCAGCGGGTTCGCGGCGCGGCGTGCCTTCGGACGCGGCCGGGCGGCGGGCATGGCTCCCGGGGTGCCGGTCTGCATCGTGGTGTCCGTCATCTCAGGCCGCCTCCTCGCGCAGCGTCCGGCCGGTCAGGGTGAGGAAGACGTCGTCCAGGGTGGGCCGGCGCACCGACACCCCGGACAGCGGGACGCCCGCCGCATCCAGATCACGCAGCAGGCCGATGATGATGCGTTCGCCCTCGGGCACCCGGAACGTCACCGTGTACGCGTCGCCGTCGGGCTCGCAGACCGGCTCGGTCGCCCCGGGCAGGCGCCTGGCCAGCACCAGGGCGGCGTCCGGATCGCTGAGCACCGTGATGGTCACCAGGTCGCCGGAGACGCCCCGCTTGAGCTCGTCCGGGGTGCCCTCGGCGATGATCCGCCCGCCATCGATCACCAGGATCCGGTCGCACAGCGCGTCCGCCTCGTCCAGGTAATGCGTCGTGATGAACACCGTCGTCCCGGCGGTGCGCCGCAGATCTGCGATGTGCCCCCACATGTTGGACCGGCTCTGCGGGTCCAGCCCGGTGGTCGGCTCGTCGAGGAAGATCAGTTCGGGGGAGTGCATCAGGCCCAGCGCGATGTCCAGCCGGCGCTTCTGCCCGCCGGACAGCGTCTTCACGTCGCGACCGCCCAGGCCCGACAGATCCAGACGCTGCAGCAATTCCTCCGCCCGGCGCCGGGCGTCGGCGGCGCCCATCCCGTAGAACTGCGCCTGGAAGATCAGCTCCTCGCCCACCCTGGCGTCGGATCCCGCGCTCCCGCCCTGCGCCACGTACCCGATGGCGCGGCGGACCGCCGCCGGGTCCCTCCGCAGGTCGTGCCCGGCCACCGTGGCCTGTCCGGAAGTGGGTTCCAGCAGCGTGGTCAGCATCTGCAGCGTGGTGGTCTTCCCCGCGCCGTTGGGCCCGAGGAACCCCACGATCTCCCCGCGGCGCACGTCCAGATCGACGCCGCGCACCGCCTCCACCGCGCCCTTGCGGCCGCGATAGGTCTTCGCCAGGCCGCGGGCGCGGATCATCTCCGCACCATCCGATGGGGTCATCATGATGCCTCTCGCTGCCGTAGTGATGTCAACATGACGCCATCCTGGCCTTCGATGACGTCAAACGTCAAGGGGCCAGGCCGCGGCGCCGAGTCGGCTCAGTGCGGACCCGTCCCGCGCCACGGGCGCTGGATCGGCCCGGATTCGGCCGGTCGCGGGCTCCGCGCCGGGTAGCCTTTCCGGGGCCGGGATCGCCGCGCGATGCCGGCCGGCGGGGCAGGCCGCTCCGTCCGGCGCCATCGGGAAGGGGACCGCACCTCGTGCACCTGAAGTCCCTCACCCTCAAGGGCTTCAAGTCGTTCGCCTCGGCGACCACGCTGCGCTTCGAACCGGGCATCACCGCGGTGGTGGGGCCGAACGGATCCGGCAAGTCCAACGTGGTGGACGCCATGGCCTGGGTGCTGGGCGAACAGGGTGCCAAGGCGCTGCGCGGCGGCAAGATGGACGACGTCATCTTCGCCGGCACCGCCGGTCGCCCCCCGCTGGGCCGTGCCGAGGTCACCCTGACCATCGACAACAGCGACGGCGCGCTGCCGATCGGCTACTCCGAGGTGTCGATCACCCGCCGGATGTTCCGCGACGGCGCCGGCGAGTACGAGATCAACGGCAAGGCGTGCCGGCTGCTGGACATCCAGGAGCTGCTCAGCGACTCGGGCATCGGCCGCGAGATGCACGTCATCATCGGCCAGGGCCAGCTCGACGCGGTGCTGAATTCCGGCGCCGA
>DASSTH010000392.1:0-3549 GCA_035708025.1 Nakamurella sp.
CACGGTGCCGATGTCGTGGATCTCGGTGATGCCGCGGGCGGCCATATCGGCCAGCGCGTCGTCGATCTCCGCACGCTCGCGGGCTCTGTTGCGCGGCGGCACCACCCCGGTGATCAGCCTGCCCCACACCGCCTCGCCGCGAAACAGCCCGGTGGGTGACCCGGCGGCATCGCGGTCGATGCGGCCGCCGGCCGGGTCGGGGGTGTGGTCGGTGACCTTGGCCCGGGCCATGGCCGTGCCGTTGGCCAGCGCGCGCGACCGGTCCCGGGAGATCAGCAGCACCGGATGCGGCCCAGACACCCGGTCCAGTTCGGCGGCGGTCGGCAGTTCGCCGTCCGGCAGCGCGTCCGGCATCCAGTCGCCGCCGGTGACCCAATCGCCGGGTGTGACCCGCTCGGCGATCGTCGCGACGGTTCGCAGAACCTCGTCACGACGGGCGATCTCGGCCAGGTTGACGGTCCAGCGGTCCTCCGCGCTCCACTGCAGATGGGTGTGGGTGTCCACCAATCCGGGCAGCAGCGGCGCCCCGTCCAGGTCGATGACCCGGACCGTTCCCTCCGGTTCGGGCTCCCCGGGGCTGCCGACGGCCCGGATCAGCCCATCGGCGAGCGCCACCCAGACCGGCTCGCTGGCGCCGGGATGCCATGGCCCGGCCGGAATGCGGGCGTGCCGCAGCAGCAGCGGATCAACCATGATCGGCCGCCAAATCGGGCAGCGGCGACCCGCCGTAGACGTCCGGCCTGCGGTGTTGCGGTGACCGCAGCCGCACCCGGCACTGCCGCACCACCGCCGCGTCGACGTCCACCGTCAGCTGCTCGCCGGCTCCGCCCGCGTCGGCCAGCACACCACCCCAGGGATCGACCGCCATGGTGTGCCCGTGTGCGGTGAAACCCGTCGCGTCGCTGCCAATCTGGGCGGGCGCGAGGACGTAGCAGAGGTTCTCGACGGCCCGGGCGCGCAGCAGCGGCTCCCAGTGGGCCGGCCCGGTGACGTGGGAGAAGTTGGACGGCACCAACAACACGATCGCGCCGCGGTCGGCCAGCGCCCGGTACAGCTCCGGGAACCGCAGGTCGTAGCAGATGCTCAGACCGATGCGCACCCCGCCGATGTCGACCGTCACCAGGTCGTCGCCGGCGGTCGTGCAGGCGGACTCGTCCTCGGTGCAGTCCGGATCGTCCAGCCGGAACAGGTGGATCTTGTGGTAGGAGGCCAGCACGGCGCCCAGCGGGTCGATCACCAGCTGGGTGTTGAACGGGCGCCGCGGATCGCCGGAGTCGGTCCACATCCCGCCGACCGCCAGATGGATGCCGTGGGTGCGGGCGATGTCGCACAGTTGCTGCACCACCGGGCCGTTCCGCGGCTGCACCACGGCGGGATCGAACGGTCCACGGTAGGTCGCCGCCTCCGGCAGGCACAGCAGTGCCGCCCGGTCCGCCACCGCGCGGCAGGCGGCGACCTCGATCCGATGCACGTTCTCGGCGACGTCGGCGGTGGAACCGATCTGGGCCAGCGCGATCCTCATGCCGGCTGCACCGCCCCGGGCCGGTCGCCGGCAGCGGCGTCGTCGGTCTGCGGGCCGGCCAGCGCATACGGCAGGCACAGCGGGATGCCGCTGCGCGGATCGGCGATGACGTCCGCGGTCAGCCCGAACACGTCCCGCACCATGTCGACGGTCAGCACCTCGTGCGGGGTGCCGACGGCATAGATGGTGCCCTCGCGCAGGGCGATGAGCGTGTCGGAGAACGCCGCCGCCTGGTTCAAATCGTGCAGCACCATCAAGATGGTGGTGCCGTGTTCCCGGTTCAGCCGGCGCAGCAACTCCATCAGCTCCAGCTGGTAGGCCACGTCCAGGAAGGTGGTCGGCTCGTCCAGCAGGATCAGCGAGGTGTCCTGCGCCAGCGCCATGGCGATCCAGGCGCGCTGCCGCTGCCCGCCGGACAGCCGTTCCAGCGGCCGGTCGGCGAGGTCCGACATACCGGTCTGGCGCAGCGCCCACGTCACCCGTTCCCGGTCGTGCGCGGTGTTGCTGCCCAGCGCGCCGCGATGCGGGTAGCGGCCCTTCTCCACCAGGTCCTGCACCGTCATCCCGTCCGGCGCAGTGGGCCCCTGCGGCAGCATGGCCATCTGGCGGGCGAGTTCCTTGGGTGCGAAGCCGGCGATCGACTTCCCGTCCAGCAGTACCGATCCGCCGCTGGCGGGCAGCAACCGGCCCAGGCATCGCAACAGTGTCGACTTGCCACAACCGTTGCGCCCCACCAGGGACGTGATGGCGCCCTGCCGGATCCGCATCGTCAGGTCCGGGATCACGGTCAGCGGCCCGTAGCGCAGGGTGAGGTTGTCGGTGGCGATCTTCGACTGCGGATGTGGACCCGTCATGCGATTCCCCTGCGGATCTGAAGGAGGAAGTACGGCGCGCCGATCAGCGCGGTGAACAACCCGACCGGGATCTCGGTGGGCGGCACGATCGCCCGGCCCAGGGTGTCGGCGGCCAGCACCAGCGCCGCACCGACCAGCGCCGCCGCCGGGATCAGGGTCCGGTGTCCGGGACCGACCAGTCGCCGGCACACGTGCGGGGCCACCAGGCCGATGAACGCGATCGACCCGCCCACCGCGACGGCCGACCCGGCCAGCCCGATCGCTATCACCAGCAACCCGAGCTTGAGCGCCTCCAGCCGGGACCCCAGCGACCGTGGCACATCGTCGCCCAGCCCGAGGATGTCGGTGGCGGAGGCCAGGATCCAGGCGGCCGGCAGTCCGACGGCCACCCAGGGCGTCAGCTGCAGCACGTTGTCCCAGGTGCGTCCCCACAGACTGCCGGTGAGCCAGCGCAGCGAGGCCTGCACGTCACCCTGCATCAGGGTGAGCACGATGATCAACTGGATCAGCGCCATGGTGAGGCCGCCGATCGCCACCCCGATCAGCGCCAGCCGGCCGGGGTTGACGATGCCCTGCCGGCGGGACAGCAGGTAGGCCGCGCCGCCGGCCACCGCGGCACCGGCGAACGCGGCCAGCGGGACGGCGGTATTGGCGGTGGCACCCGGGGCCAGGCTCAGCACCGCAAGGGCGCCCAACCCCGCTCCCCCGTTCACCCCGACGACCGACGGCGAGGCCAGCGAATTGCGGGTGATCGCCTGCAGCAGCACGCCGGAGACCGCCAGCGCGGCACCGATCAACACCGCGGCCAGCACCCGCGGCAGCCGCAGGCCGACGATGATCTTCTGGTCCACCGCCGTGCCGGCGCCGACCAGGCTGCGCACCACCCGCGCCGGGTCGATCCACACCGCGCCGACCCCGATGGACAGCACCAGCACCACGGCCAGCACCACCAACAGCGCACCCAGCACCAGCACCCGCCGGCGCTGCGCGGCGGCGAGCGCGGCGGCCGCCCGACCGGGTGCCACCGTAGGCATCGCGGTCGCCGTCACACCGCCCCCTTGCCTCGTCGGGCCAGCAGGATGAAGTACGGCGTGCCGATCACCGCGGTCATCACGCCGACCGGGATCTCGGTGCCGCGCACCAGCAACCGGCTCACCACATCGGCGGCCAGCA
>DASSTH010000393.1:0-5572 GCA_035708025.1 Nakamurella sp.
AGCGCCACCGTGACGGCGATCGGCTCGGCAAGCGGGATCCACCGGACATCGGGCGGAAGCCGCGCGGTGGTCGATCGTCCGACCAGCTCCACGGCGGTGCCTTCGGTGATGAACCGCTGGCTGAGGTCGAAGGCGATGTCCCGCTCGACGAACGACGGGTGTAGATCGCGTTCGGCGAACAACTGGCGAATGAAGTCGTGGTGCGCCGGGTTCGCCGCGCGCGGGTGCAGCACTACGGGATGGCCGGCGATGTCGTGCAGCGTAACGGTCCGGCGACCTGCGAGTGGGTGACCGGCCCCCACCAGGATGCCCTCCGGGTCTCGCCGGATCGTCAGCAGTCGCACACCATCTGCCAGCGCGGGCGTGCGCGCGACGCCCGCGTCGGCCGCGCCGTCCTGCACCGCGGCGACCACCCGCGGGGTCGGCAGAACGTCGGTGACGACGGTGATTCCAGGATGTGTCTGGTGCATCGACTCGATCAGCCGCGGCACCGTCTCGTGACCGGCACTCAAGGTGTACGCGAGCCGCAGCGTGCCGACCACGCCTCGGCCGGCGTCCCGGGCGGCCTGCCACGCCTGCTCCAGCCCGGCGAGCGCCTGCGGGCCACGGGCTCGGAGCGCCTCCCCCGCGTCGGTCAGCGACACCGCACGGGTGGTCCGATGCAGCAGCCGAGCGCCCAGTTGCGCCTCCAACTGACGGATCTGGGCGCTCAGCGACGGCTGCGCGACATGCAGGCGCTCGGCCGCCCGCGTGAAGTTCAACTCCTCGGCCACCGCCAGGAAGTACCGGAGCAGCCGGACCTCCGGGTCCATGCGGCGAGGGTACGCCGCATTCAGAGCCGCCGGCTCTGGCCCCATGCGGAACGAGTCTTTCCCTTGGCGCATGGGAGCTTTCTAGGGTCGAATCGTGCGACACGGCGAACCCGAAGGCGGGACAGGACTTCCCGGGCTGGCGCACGCCTGCGCCGCGCTGGACAGCGGGGACGCGGCGGTGGTGCCCAACCCGCCACCGATGAGTTACGGCGTGGTGGCCACGGCCGCCTGGCGGGTGAACGCCGCCAAGGGCCGTGCGCTCGACCAGAACGTCGCCGCGTCGGTGCACCACCCGGCGGAGTGGCACCGCCTGGCATCCGTCCTCGACCTACCGCAGCACGCCCTGCACGCATCCTCGGAATTGCTCCGGCTGCACCTGACCGTGCTGCTGCCGCTGCGGCGCGAGGCGTCCCCGTGCGGATGGTTCGCTCCGGCCGTGCGGGACGGCCAGGCGTGCGTGTTCGACGGGAGGTGGGCGCCGACCGCGGCCCTGTGGGACCGATACCCGCGGTTGTACGGCAGCAGCGCCAACCGTACCGGCATGCCGCCGGCCACCTCCGCGGCCGAGGCGCGGGCGTACTTCGGATCCGACTGCGCCGTCGTCGACGGCGACGCCCTGGGCGGTCCGTCACCGGCACGGACGGCCAGCACGATCGTCCGGCTGGATCGGCGCGGCCGGCTGAGCCTGCACCGTTCCGGCGCCCACGACCGGGCGCAGCGGGCGGGACCGGCCGGCTACCTCCGGCAATTGGCGGAGCTGACCGGACTACCCGCCGACACCTGCTCCAACTAGAGCTCGGCCCGCACATCGATCCAAGGAGCCACTCTCATGACACGTATTGCGCCCGAGCGGATTCCCGGGTCAGCACGAGCCGGTGCGTCCGGTCCCGATAGTCTGTTGCGGGTACTCGCCGCCGTGGCGATGGTGGGCGGACCGCTGGGCTACCTCATCGGCGGCGTCCTCGAGCCGGCCGGGCACGCCGACGGCCGGGTCACCATCGCCGCCAATGCGGCGGCCGATCCGGCCGGAAACACCGTGCACCTGGTTGCGTTCGTGATCGCTTCGTTCTTGCTTCCGGTCGGCGTGGCGGCGCTGGCCTGGCTCGCGTGGCGCCGCTCGCCGTGGCTGGCGTTGTTCGGCGGAATCCTCGGCGTGATCGGCTGGTTGCCGTTTCCGGCGTTGACCGCCCTGGACGACCTCGCGGTCGCCATGACACGGGTTCCGGACGGCGGCTCCGTCGGGCGGCTGTGGGATGTGTTTGCCTTCGACGCGGTGATGAACGGCTACCTGTTCGTCTACATCATCGGCCATCTGCTGGCTTACGTGCTGCTCGGCATCGCGCTCCTTCGCGCGGCCGTGATCCCGCGCCCGGCTGCCGTTGCGCTGATCGCTAGCAGCCCGCTGATGATCGCCGCATGGGCGCTGCCCGGTGGATTCGGATCCGCCGGTCTGGGCGTCGCCGCGGTTTCCGCCGGGCTGGTGATCCTGGGCAGCTTGCCCGCAGCCCTCGGGGTGTTGCGGCACACCGGGAGAGGCATGATGAGCGGGTGACCGACAGCGCCAGCGGATCCTGGAGGTGGGATCCGTCGCTGTATGCCGGTGCCGCCGCCTTCTACGTCCGGGGCCGGGTGCCGTACCCGCCCGAACTGGTCGACCTGATCGCCGGCGAACTCGCCCTGGACGGCCGCGGACGCCTGCTGGACCTGGGCTGCGGACCGGGGTCGCTGACCGTGCTATTGGCTCCCCGCTTCGAGCAGGCCGTCGGTGTGGACGCCGACGAGCAGATGATCGCCGAGGCGCGGCGCCAGGCGTCCGCAGCCGGGATCGACACCATCACCTGGCTGCACAGCCGGGCCGAGGACGTGTCGCCGGACCTCGGTCCGTTCCGCGTGGTGACGATGGCGCAGTCCTTCCATTGGATGGACAAGCAAGTCGTCACCGCGCTTCTCGCCCGGCTGCTGGGAGACGGCGGAGCCGTGGCCTACGTGCACGCCACCACCCACCAGGGCATCGACACCACGGAGCGCCTCGGGCACCCCCCGGCGCCCCGGGCTCGCATCGACGACCTGTTGGCGACGTTCCTCGGACCGCAGCGCCGCGCCGGCACCGGCTACCGGACCTTCGACCAGGTCAGCGAAACCAACCGCGGACGCACCGACGCGGAGATATTCCGCGCAGCGGGCTTCACCGGTCCGCTACACGGTACGGTCCCCGGCACCATCGTCAACCGCAGCGCCGATGACGTAGTGGCCAGCGTGTTCTCGCTGTCGTACGCCGCCCCGCACCTTTTCGGCGACCGCCTTGAGGAGTTCGAGCACGAGTTGCGCGGCCTGCTCGACGAAGTCAGCCCCACCGGCCGGTTCAGCGAGCAGTTGCGCGAGATCGCCGTCGAGTTCTGGCGCCGGTAGCCGACTTCGCCTCCGCCCGGAGTAGGACCGGTCGAGGTGCCCGCCACGAGGATGCCCTGGACCGGGGCCGGCATAGGGTCGCATAGGGTCGCACGATGACTCGACATGCACTCGTCACCGGTGGCGGGACCGGACTGGGACTGGCCATCACCCGCCGGCTGGTCGCGGACGGCCTGGCCGTCACGATCGTCGGCCGCCGCGCCGACGTGCTGGCCCGCGTCGCCGACGAGCTCGGCGACCCTGTTTCGACCTGCGCCGCCGACCTGACGGACCCGGAGGCGGTGGCGCGGCTGGCGGACCGGATGCCGGACCGGCTGGACGTCATGGTGCACAACGCCGGCGGTACATCCCCCACCACTGGCCACACGCTCGCCGACATCGCGAACGACTGGATCGCCGACTACCGGCTGAACGTCGTGTCGGCCGTGCTGGTGCACGCGGCGCTGCAGGATCGGCTGGCCCGGCCCGGCGGGCGGATCATTGTCATGTCGTCGGTGGCCGCGCTGCGGGGGTCGGGATCCTACGGCGCGGCCAAGGGAGCGCTGAACGTCTGGGTGACCGACCTCGCGGCGAGCCTCGCCCCCGAGGGGATCACCGTCAACGCGGTGGCGCCGGGGTTCATACCGGACACCGGTTTCTGGGACGACCGGCGCACTCCGGAACTGGTCGAGCAGCGTTCGGCGCGCATCCCCATGGGCCGTCCGGGCACCCCGGAGGAGGTTGCCGCGCTGGTCGCCCACCTCGCGTCGGAACAGGCCGGATTCACCACCGGGCAGGTCATCGGGATCCACGGCGGCACGGTGCTGGCCCGCCTCTGAGCGAGCGGATCGCCGACGCCCCTTGGACTTGCCGAGGTGCGACGCCGGTGCGCATCGGCGGCGGTGCCGGCCGTGCGGACGTCAGTCCAGCAGCGCGAGCAACTGCCGGGTGTGGCCGGGGATCTCCTGCTCGGCCAGGCCGACGATCAGGTCCCGCAACGGGAGCGGCTGGTCCACCATCACGACGTCGTTGGACACCAACAGCGTCGGGACCCGGGTGTCCAGGTCACGCTGGCTCAGCAGCGCATCGCCCAGCATGCCCAGGGCGTCGGCCTGATTGCGCAGACGCGCACACAATCCCTCGGTGCCGCCGGCACTGTCGACCGTGGTGTCGATGGTCCAGCGATCCTGTGCGATCCGGTTGTCATAGCTGGGCCGTGCCCCCGCGGCCACCGCATGGGCGGCCGCCAGGGTCATCGCATTCACCAGGCTGACGTGCGCCAGGATCTGGTCGGCGTCCCATTCTCCCGGCGGCGGAGGGCCTTTGGGTTCGCCGGCAGCGGTGACGAGGCCGGCGGCGTCCACCAGCGCTCGGATGGACTGGCGCAGCGGCGAGGTATCCATAGGGGTCGGTCCTTTGGTCGAATTGGCGTGACAAGGGCGCTGTCAGTGCGCGGGCTGCATCTCCCACGGCGCCTGGGGCAGGGTCTCACCGGTTTCGAGCAACGACTTGAGATTGGCCAGCACGGCGGGCCACCCGCGGGAGATCCCGTCCAGCATCTGCACATTCGGCAGGTTCTCGTGTGTGACCGTCAGCCGCACAATGTCGTGATGGCGTTCGACCAGGAACGTGACGATCGAGGCGTCCCGCCGGCCGGCCTCGTCGGGCGAGTCCTCGAAGGTGATCACCAGCCGGGTCGGCGGGTCCGCCTGCAGCACCCGGCCGGTGACATCGACCGCGCCGGAGGTACTCCGGTGCTCCCACGACGAACCGGGCTGCCAGTCGGACACGTTGGAGTGGCCCCAGTAGCGCGCGGTCAGGTCGGCATCGGTCAGCGCGTGCCACACCTGCTCCGGCGACGCCCTGATGTAGGTGACGTACACGTACGAGGGCACGGTCGAATGGTCGGTCATCGCTTGTTCCTCCGCTTGGTCCTTGATGGCCTGCAGCGCCGTCAGTCGGGGATGGTCGAAACCCGAGATCCAGCGCCGGTCGATCTCCCGGATCGGCACCGGGTTGAGATAGTGCAGCCGTTCCCTCCCCCGCCGGACGACGGTGACGAGGTCCGCGCGCACCAGGACGTCCAGGTGCTGGGTCGCCGACTGCCGAGCCATCGGCAGGCCCTGACACAACTCGCCGAGGGTCTGGCCGTTGCGCTGCCGAAGCCGGTCGAGCAGCTGGCGCCGGGTGCCATCGGCCAGCGCGCGGAACACCGCGTCCTGATCGGCGACCTCACGACTCACCCTGCCATTATGCAGGCACCCACCTGCATAACGCAACTTGGTCTCTTTCCAGCAGTGGCTACCGGCCCTCCCACGGCCGGGCCGGCCGCTCCCCGCGCCGGCTCACGCGCACGCGGACCGGGCCGGCCT
>DASSTH010000394.1:0-3491 GCA_035708025.1 Nakamurella sp.
CACGACCGGTTTGCTGGAGGCACATTCCCAGCGGTGGGCAGCGGAGATCCTGCGGGTCGTCGGAGTGCAGCAGGAGCAACTCGCCGACCTGGTGGCGCCCGGCACGGTGGTCGGTCCGCTCCGAGCGGACGTGCTGGCCCGAACCGGGCTGCGGTCCACCACTGAGCTGTCCACGGTCGGATCGCACGACACCGCCTCAGCGGTGGCCGCCGTTCCCGCCGCCGGACCGGATTTCGCCTACGTCTCGTGCGGCACCTGGGCACTGGTCGGGGTGGAACTGGACGCGCCGCTGATCAGCGACCGTGGGCTCCGCGGCGGGTTCACCAACGAGATCGGCGTGGACGGCACCGTCCGGTACCTGCACAACGTGATGGGCCTGTGGATCCTGCAGCAGACGATGGCCGATTGGCAGGCTCGCGGCGTCCCCGCGGATCTGCCGGCGCTTCTGGCCGCAGCAGCCGACTCGCCGTCGGGAGGGCCGGTGTTCGATGTCGATCATCCGGAACTGCAGTCGTTGGGCGACATGCCGGCTCGCATCGCCCGAGCGTGCCGGCGTGCCGGGTTCGATCCGCCGGAGGGCCGTCCGGCGATGGTGCGCTGCATCCTGGACAGCATGGCTTCGGCCATGGCGCGCGCGGTGCGCGAAGCCTGTGCGCTCACGGGGCGCCGGGTGTCCGTCGTGCACCTGGTGGGCGGCGGCGCACGGAACGGACTGTTGTGCCAACTGGTCGCCGATGCCGTCGGCCTACCGGTGGTCGCAGGTCCGGTGGAAGCGACCGCGATCGGCAACCTGCTGGTGCAGGCACGCACCCACGGACTCAACGCCGGCGACCGTTACACCCTGCGCGACCTCGTCCGTCGCACCCAGCAGCTGACCCGCTACGAGCCGCGCTGAGCCGGCTTCTCCGACGTCTCGCCCACCGGCCGCAGCGCCTCCGATACCGTCAGTGCGCCATGGCCCCGCAGGGGTGGCCTGACCGTCACGAACAGGAGCACCAGATGAGCACTGGGGAATTCGACGGGCTTCGCGCCATCGTCACCGGCGGCGCCTCCGGCATCGGGCTGGCCACCGCCACGTTGCTGGCTGCCCGCGGGGCCCGGGTGGCGGTGTTCGACCTGCCGCGGGCCATCGCCGCGGGTGTCCCGGAGCCGCTGGTCGGGATGGCCGCCGACATCACCGACGACGACGGCGTGGCCGCCGCGGTCGACCGGTCGGCCGACGCCTTCGGCGGCCTGGACATCGTGATCAACAACGCCGGGATCGGTGCCCAGGGCACGGTCGCCGACAACGATCTGGACGAGTGGCGCCGGGTGCTGGACGTGAACCTGCTCGGCATCGTGCGCACCACACGCGCCGCGTTGCCACACCTGCGACGCTCGGCGCACGCCGCCGTCGTGAATACCTGCTCCATCGCGGCCACTGCCGGCCTGCCGCAGCGCGCGCTGTACTCCGCCTCCAAGGGCGCCGTGCTGTCGCTGACCCTGGCCATGGCGGCAGACCACCTGCGCGAGGGCATCCGGGTCAACTGCGTGAACCCGGGGACGGCCGACACGCCCTGGATCGGCCGGCTGCTGGCCGCCGCCGACGACCCGGAGGCCGAGCGGGCCGCGTTGAACGCCCGGCAGCCCCATGGACGTTTGGTGTCGGCCGACGAGGTGGCTGCCGCCATCGCCTATCTCGCCTCGCCGTCCGCCGGTTCGACCACAGGCACCGCGCTGGCGGTGGACGGCGGGATGCAGGGCCTGCGGCTGCGGCCCGCCACCCGCTGAACGCGCAGGCCCGCGCGTTTGAACCCGCGGGCCCGCCACGTCGCCGCCGCTTGGGGTGATTGGCAATCGGCCGACCTGGGTTCCTGACCACTTGAGCCACCCGGCCCACCGCGGCCGCCGCCGCACCCACACCGGCATCGACGGACAGCGAGGAGATCGAATCGTGTCACCAGCAAGGGGAACGTCCGACCGGCGCGACCGCCGCGGCAGGCATCGGGCGAACGTCACCCGATCCCGAGCAGTGACGACCGGAACCGTGGCGATCACCGCCCTGTCGATGGCCACCGGCGTGTTCGGAGCGTCGGTTGCCGGCGCCTCGCCGACGACACCCGCCCACGCCCCGCAGGCCGCGCCGGCCCACGGTCCGGCCACGGCGTTCCCGCCCAAGGCAAATTCGGCCTGGGTCTACGACACGACCGCCCCCGGTACCTGGGTGCAGGCCATCGACCGGTACAACCAGCAGGCGAGCACCGGACATGAACTGAACGAGGTCTACAGCTACGCCACCGACATGGAGATGTACTGCCCGGACAACGACGGCACGCAGTGCGCGGCGTCCGACCTGTACTCGTTCTACGAACCGGGCGGCGGCGGCTGGGCCCGCACCGCCGCCTACGACCAGGCGTTCAACGCCTCAGACCCGAATACCATGATCATCTCGCCGATCATCGACGGCCGCACCGACCCGCAGGGCTACCTGCAGGGCTTCAACGAGTTGAGCCCGGAACTCGCGGCCATCTTCGCCGACAAGGTCGCGGCTCAGGTCTGCGCCGACCCGCTGGTGGACGGCATCCAGTTCGACCTGGAGCCGTTCGACGTCACCAGCAAGAACGGCCAGTACCACTTCTATCTGCAGCTGGCCAAGAACTTCGCCGGCGAGCATGCCGGGTCACCGTCGGCGGACCCGTACGGCTGTGTCGACGACGCCCACCCGCGCGGCCGGTTCTTCTCGGTCTTCACCTTCGCGGCTTCCATCAGGCCCGGCACCGCGTCTGCCGGCAACGTGCAGGACATCCTGAACACCTACCGCAACGGCTACTTCATGGACTCGCTGTACGACCTGAGCGATGCCCCGGCCGGGACGCTCAACGGGATCGCCGACTACCGCACGGCCGTCCAGCGGGAGGCCACCCAGACCAAGCAGTGGGCCAACCGGCTGCACCTCAAGTACGGCTTCGGCATTCCCGCATCCGCGTCGGCGCACGAGTTCACCACCTGCACGGAGACCGCGGACGCCATCGGCTCCTGCGTGCCCGATTCCACCGGCGCCGCCGGCTATCCGATGATCGAGTACACCACCGCCGCGGTCACCGCGATCGAGCGCACCGGAGCACCGCACGACCCGCGCTACATCGGAACGGCTATCTGGGACTTCGGCGACCACGTCTCCTGGAACGGCCTGAACTTCGGACCCGTCCCGCCGACCGACGACGTGCTGGACTACCTGGCCGGCCACCTGCCGGGAAGCCGGAATCCGGGCATCGCGCACTGAGGCGCGGGCCAAGGTTGGGCCATGGTGGCTGGCTAGGCGCGGCAGGCGCCTTGGTCCGGGTCGCAGCGGCCCCGAGTGTGCCCCTGGCAGCACCGTCAGGAGAAGGGGAAGCGCTGCTTCGCCCAGCCCCAATCGATGCGCTCCTGCTCCAGTCGGATGCGCTCGCCATACCGATCCGCAACCAGATCCAGGTAGAGCGCGCCCTCGGCGTCGGTCAGACGCTCCAGCC
>DASSTH010000395.1:0-3438 GCA_035708025.1 Nakamurella sp.
GCCACCGAGGCGGTCACCCGGGAACTGGTGCCCGCGCTGGACCACCTGGCTGGGGCGCTGGAGGCCAAGGCGGAGCAGTGGGCCACCGTGGTCAAGTCCGGCCGCACCCACCTGATGGACGCCACTCCGGTGACCCTTGGCCAGGAGTTCGGCGGGTACGCCGCGCAGATCCGTTACGGCATCGAGCGGCTGCAGGCCAGCCTGCCCCGGCTGGCGGAGCTGCCGCTGGGCGGCACCGCGGTGGGTACCGGCATCAACACCCCGCCGGGATTCGCCGCTGCGGTGATCGACGAGTTGAACCGGGCCACTGGGCTGTCGTTCACCGAGGCCCGCAACCACTTCGAGGCCCAGGGTGCCCGGGACGGGCTGGTGGAGGCCTCCGGTCAGCTGCGCACCATCGCCGTGTCATTGACCAAGATCTGCAACGACATTCGCTGGATGGGCTCCGGTCCGCGGGCCGGCCTGGCCGAGATCCATCTGCCGGACCTGCAGCCCGGGTCGTCGATCATGCCGGGCAAGGTGAACCCGGTGCTGCCCGAGGCGACGCTCATGGTGGCCGCGCAGGTGATCGGCAACGACATGGCGGTGGCGTTCGCCGGATCGCAGGGCAACTTCGAGCTGAACGTCATGCTGCCGGTGATCGCCCGCAACCTGCTGGAGTCGATTCGCTTGCTGGCCAACGCCTCTCGACTGCTGGCCGACCGTTGCATCGCCGGCATCGAGGCTGACGAGGCCCGCTGCCGGGAGTTCGCCGAGTCCAGCCCGTCGATCGTCACCCCGCTGAACCGCTACCTCGGGTACGAGGAGGCCGCCTCCATCGCCAAGCAGGCGCTCAAGGAGGGCAAGACCATCAAGGCGGTGGTCGTGGAACGCGGGCACGTCGAGGCCGGCAAGCTCACCGCCGAGCAGCTGGATGCGGCGCTGGACGTGCTGTCCATGACGCACCCGTAGCCGGTCCCGTCGCTGCACCACCGTTTCCACTGAACCGTGGCGCTCGCCTATGGCGCTCAGAGCGAGCGTCACGGTTCAGTCGATGGCGCGCACGGCACGGACGGTGCAACGAGGCGCCCTACGGCCGGCGACGATCGGCCGGATCAGCGGTGGTGGCGACCTCCGGGCGGCTCGTCACCGTCTTGCGGTCCCTGCCGGCCGGTGGTGTCCGGTCGCTGCTGACCGGTGAAGTCCGGCCGCCACTGTTGGGTTGCCGGCCCCTGGTCCGCACCCGGCCCGGCACCCGCGCCACCCGGCCCGGCATCCCCCGGCCCCGCAGCGCCCGGCCCGGCACCGCCCGGCCCGGCACCGCCCGGGGTCCCGCTTGCCCCGCCGGCCGGCTGCTGACCGGTGAAGTCCGGCCGCCATTGCTGGGTCGCCGGCCCCGGCTCCGCGCCCGGTCCGGGGCGCCCGCCCGGCCCCATCACCTGGGTCGGACCGTCCTGTCCCAGCACGCGGGTCGGCTGATCGGGCCACGCCGCGCCACCGCCGTACAGCCCCGGCCCGTCCGGGTGCTCGCGCCCGGACAGCAGCCCGAACCCACCGGTGGGAACGTCACCGGGCTGCGTCCCGCCAGTCGGCCCGCCGGCCGGCGGCGCCGCCGTCCATCCGGGCGCGGGCGGCACCGGGGCGCCCGCCGCGACCAGCGGGATGTCGTCCTCGGTCTCCCGCCGGTTGCGCACCATGGCGACCGCCCCGGCCGCCCCGCCGACGATCACCAGCACGGCCAGCGCGATCCACAGCCAGAGCAGTTTGTTGCCACCGCCGGCGCCGCCCGGGGTGACCGCGGCGCTGGACGCCGCCGTGGTCACGGTCGCGGCAGTAGTGGTCGCCGGCTGGGAGGCGGTGGTGGACGGCTCCTGAGAGGTCACCGCCGAGCTGACCGCCTGGGTCTGGGTGGACGGGCTGGGGGCGGTCGAGGTGCTGGTCGTCGGGCTCGCCGAGGCGCTCGTGGTGGCCGCGGCCCCGACGGTGAACCGGGCGATGCCGACCCGGCCGGACTGCTGCCCGATCGCCTGCAGCAGATGCTCACCGGGTGGAAGGTCCTTCGGCACCTCGAACGAGATGCGGACGTTGCCTCCCGGATCCGCGGTGGCCTGGGGCAACGTCACCGGATCCGAGTACAGCGTGACGTCCACCTTCTCGCCGGGCTCGAAGCCGGTGAACACCACGGTCTGCGCGGCGCCCGCCGTCACGGAGGTCTGCAGCATGCTGTCCGGCGTCACCGTGGTGGGCACCGGGCCGAGCGTCTGGGTGGACGGCTGCAGGGTGGTGGTCGGCGAGGACGAGGTCGTGGTCGAGGTGGTGGTCGTGGTGGTGCTCTGCTGCGAGCTGGTGGTCGGTGACGAGGATGTCGTGGTGGCCGGTGGCGCGGTGAACGTGACCGGCACGGCGACGTCCTCGGTGCGATCGGTGTCGTCCGAACTGCGGGTGTAGACCGCGCACGGGGCCGACACGCAGTCCGCCGATTCGCTGATCACCGCCGGCATCTGCAGCGTCAGGCTGAACGAGCCGCCGTCCTTCCACCGGGCGGTCACCGGGCCCGGATAGGGCGGCTTGCCCTGTCCCGTCACCACGCCCCAACCGGTGGTGGTGTTCTGGTCCGGGATGGCGCCACCGACGCAGTTGATCAGGGCCATCGGCGCCACCCCGTCGGCCTGGCAGACGGCGATCCACAGATCGTTGGCCGGGTCGTAGCCGGTGCCGGTGACGGTGATCTGGGCGCCGGACGGCGGCATGTCCTGGTACGGCGACACGGTGACGGTGAGCGTGTGGTCCTCGGTGGTGACGGTGGTCGCGGTGGTGGCCGGAGCCGACGGCGCGGCGTTGTGGGCACCCACCGGGATCCCCGTCACCGCCGGGACGCCCGACGCGGACGGGGCGGCCACCGCCACCCCCGCCCCCAGCACCAGGGCGGACACCAGCGCACCGACCGCCGCCAGCCGCCGGGCCCCCCGGCCGGCGTTGCGTCGCGTCCGCCGTGGCCTGTCCATCGCGTCGTCCCTTCGCGCTCACCGGGGCGCGCCCACGCCGCCCCGGCCGCCCATTGTCCCCGACGCCGCTGCCGGGGGGTCGCCTCGGCGGTCCGTCCGGGTCGCGTCGGCGGTCGCCGATCTTTGCGTCCTGCAGAATGAGCGTTATTACGCGCAATCCGCAGGATGCACCGACGTGGAGCGGACGGCGCTCCGGCCTCACCCGAGGTCGGCGAACTCCAGCATCTCCGTCACCAACGCCGCGATCGGCGAGCGCTCCGAGCGGGTCAGCGTCACGTGCGCGAACAGCGGGTGGCCCTTGAGCGTCTCGATCACCGCCGCGATGCCGTCGTGCCGGCCCACCCGTAGGTTGTCCCGCTGTGCCACGTCGTGGGTGAGCACGACCCGGGAGTTCGACCCCAACCGCGACAGCACCGTCAGCAGCACGTTGCGCTCCAGGGACTGCGCCTCGTCC